>NZ_JBFLAB010000042.1:0-37872 GCF_040742695.1 Microbulbifer discodermiae
TCACCGGGTGCTGCGTTTGAAAACGGTGCTGGATGCGGCTTGATGTCTCGAACAACCGATGAAAGCGGCCCTGTCGACAAAGCAATACACTCCCTTAACAACGCAATAGCAGTGGACGGCTACTGGGAGCTGGGTGAGTATTTGGTAATGCGCAGGGACTAAGAAGGCCTGGATGTATCAACCTCTTCAATCGACGCAAGTCCGTCACTTCATTTAGATAAGGATTATCCATAGGGAGTCGCTATAAAAAACTATTTACAATTAAAATAATCAAATTCTAATTTGAGACATTGGTCACATTTAGGCGCTTAAAATACACAAAAAACTATATTAGAATTAATGTCATGTTAGACAGGTGATGAGTAAAAAGCTGAATTAATTAAGTTTGATACGAGGGTAGAGAGCAACTGGCCAGGCCAGTTATTAGTCATTAAGTCAATCGCGCTATTTGCCTTCCCTTTCGCAACATCACGAAGCTGTAAAGCAGTGAGCAAAGAATGAGAGCACGTAGAAGTCATACCCCATATAGTGAAGTATAAAGATGAATTATAAAAACCGTAATAACTCATTTGTTCCGTTCAATAGCGCTGGTAAAACGGCAGTGAACAAGTCAAGACGCACCTTTTTAAAGCAGTCCAGTATTGCGGCAGCGACAACAAGTCTTGCCTCGCTTGGTATTGCCACTTCACGGCCTGCGCGGGCTACAGAGCAAAGTGGATTCAACCGTTTGTCGACAAATTCAATGGGGTTTAATGGCCATCGTCAGGATCCCGTGAGTGGACTCTACCACTTAGGTAACGGCTATCGAGTATATAACCCGGGATTAATACGATTCCATGCCGCGGATTCTATGAGTCCTTTTGGTAGAGGTGGGATAAATAGTTATGCTTATGCATTAGGTGATCCTATCAACTTACGTGACCCCAGTGGGCACTTTGCGCTTTTCAGTTTGCTCATTGGTGCCATTATAGGCGCGGTGATTGGAGCGGTCGTTTCCGCTGCGGTGGAAGGAATCAGGGCGGCAGCTACGGGTGACGAATTTGATTTCAAGCAAGTATTTATCGGAGCGGCTCTCGGCTTTATCAGTGGAGGATTTGGTGCTGCAGCTATTGGCGCTAAAACAGGGGTTCAGGTGGGCTTAGCGGTGGCGGATGCTGTGGTTTCTGGTGCTGCCGATTTTGGATTGAATGTGGCCGCAGGTTCGAACCTTAGAGACGCCGGTGTGGGCGCTGGAGTAGGTGCTACGATTGGGCTAGTGACCTTTGGCTTAGGAAAGGGGATTGGTACGGTGGTCAATAAAGTAAGTAGAAAGCTTGTGCGACAAAATAATCGAATAGGCTTTTTGCTTTCTCCCACAGGTGGAAAATCTAAATTGGCATCATCTACAGGGGAGCAAAGAGCGTTAGACGCATCTGTGAATAGAATAGATCAACAAATTAGCGGCGCACTTTCAAGTGATACCACTCTCGACTTTGTTTGGGTTAGAAACGTAAAAACATCGAATTTAACTCCTGTAACTGGCAATTACTCACCAAATGAAGGATCTGCTGCCCTTCTCATACATTCTGATGGAGCAAACCTTTTGATCAAAGGAGATCCTTATAGTCCTAAATCCGTAGCAAATAAAATTACAGGTTTACCTGGTTACGGTGCAAGGCAAAATGAAGCTTTAATATTGGGTGCTTGTAAAGCAGGCCAGTGTGGACATGGTTCAATCGCTCAACAATTTGCAGATACAACGCGTAGACCTGTAATAGCTACAGAGGGTCTTGTCCATTTAAATACAAATAATGAACAATCAATCTTAACATCCTTATACAGTGATAGACCTTTTTCAAAATTCAACCCTCTTCCTTTGTATCCTTGATTCAATTAGGTGGGGTAGCGTAAGCGGGTGCTGTTGTAAGTGCTACTGGTTAGGATCTATTCACACTAAATCTTGTATAATCCCTTCATGGAAATTACAGCGCAACAATACAAAATTATCGAAGATTTTCTGTCTCTACAGCCAGCGCGGCAACGTGAAAATATCCAACTTACAAGCGCTGAACGCCATTTTTTACATAGCCGAGTATGGTTGCAAATGGCGGGGACTACCGAAGAAATTCGGCCGTTGGCATAGCGTATACATGCGGGCGAATCGTTGGGCCAAGCAAGGTGTACTGGATAGGGCCTTTCTGGCACTCCAGAAAAATAATGTGATCAATATCCAGGTCGATCATATCTCTCTTGATTCTACGGCTGTTACAGTTCACCCAGACGGCACTAGCGAGTTAAAAAAACGGTCCTCAATCTATCGGCAAATCACGAGCAGAATGGACCACCAAGATTCATATGGTTGCAGCCGACCACAACCGCGCAGTAGTATTTTCTCTGTCACCGGGGCAGGCTGGAGACGCTCCGGAGGGCCGAAAGCTGCTAAAAAGCCTTGAGAACTGCGGTTGGTATGGCGGCATAGCCTCCATGGACTATGGAAATGGCATCACCCAGAGCTATAGCTACGACCTGGACGGCCGGCTGGAAACCGTCACTGCCAGCGGCATTGGCAATGTCCGCTCTGACTTCTACACCTATGACTTGGCCAACAATATCACCGGCATCGCCGACAGCCTGGATACCAACAAAGACAGGGCCTTTGTCTACGACAATCTGAACCGCCTCACCGGCGAAGGCTATATCGCCGGCCAGAACGACTATCAGTACGATGCAGTGGGCAACCGCACCCAAAAGGACGCCACCGACACTGGCGGTACCCCGAGCACCACCAGCTACAGCCACGAGGCTACCTCCAATCGTTTAACGCAAAGGGACAGTCAGCCCTGGGTGACCGATGCCGCCGGCAACACCACCAGTATCGACGGGGGACAGCAGCAGCACAGCTACAACCACGCCAACCGGCTCAAAACCTATACCGAAAACAGCACACTCAAAGGTACCTACTACTACAACGCCATCGGCCAGCGGGTACGCACCGACAAGGCCGAGGACGCACTGCTGCACTACAACCTGGGCGGCCAGTATCTGGGTGAAACCAGGTACGCCAGCAACGGTACCGACATCCAGAGCCGGGTTGACTATATCTACCTGGACACCATGCCGGTCGCACAGATCGAGGTCACTTACAACAATGGCCAGGTACAGGGCACCACTCTGACCTATCTGCACACTGATCACCTCAATACCCCGCGCATTGGTACCAACAGCAGCGAAGCCATTGTCTGGTGCTGGGACAGCGATGCTTTCGGGCGGTTGACACCGGATACCGATCCGGACAACGATACCAAACCAACCACGGTCAACCTGCGTTTTCCGGGACAGATCAAGGGAGAGGAAGCCCGCGCGATTGCAACTACTTTATAAGTTAAATGTATAAATATCTGCTATTAATTATTTTAATTTTCGCTGAATATGCAAATGCATCCGATTGCAGTCAATCGCAATCTGTAAATCGTGTCGACGAAAGGAGCAGAAGGCTATTTATTGCCACTAATAAACCCGTAGATTTTAGTGAAAATAATATAAAAAATTGATTCCATTTTATTCCGAATACATCAAGAATTCTCATGGAGGATGGAGTGCTGACTGGGTAATAAATATATTCAGCAACGAAAATATGTTGGCTACATTGGTGAAGAAGCAGTGAGGCAATACGTTACTGATGGAAGCTGGAGTGAAAATTATCTAGCTGAATATACTCATCTGGATAATAAGATAGATTTATATCCGACCAAAAAATAGCCTGATGACAGACCCTAAACTTTATACAGAGTAGATAACATGCCTCGTCGTTTAAAAGTTATTCGGTAAAAGATAAGCTCTCCAGCTATTTTAAGGGCTCAAGAAAATAGCTGGGAAGATGACAGAAGTACAAAGATTCAGATGCTCATAAAGAGTGCGTTAGATGAAAAATAAATACTGGGATATAATACAACAGCCTGAACTCAGGCTGTTTATTTAAAGGGAAATTCAAGATGTTAAAATATAATCGATTAGCAGTGATTGCAACTAACTTTATTCCAATTATTGCTTTGATGTTCTTTTTCACTGGGCCGGTGAGCGCTGAAACTCAAACTTGCAAAATATCGCGTACCTCCGATTCTCGTCCACCTATACGATGGAATTATCAAGATAATCCTAAATACGACAAAAAAACTTCAACTTACAATTCAGAGGTATGTAATGTACCTGAAGGTAGCATAATTAAGTCATTAAAAATAGGATATGGGTTTGAGAGAAAAACAGAGGCGTTGCCAAACGGTATGCTGCAAGGATGGTATGGTTTAGAAGTAAAAGGAAGCTCTCCAGATTTACCTTCAAGTATCGTCGGATTTTCGCGAGAGTCAGGTGTATTTGTAGGCTTTCCTAATGATCTTATAGGGATAGAAGAGAACCCTCACGTTGTCACTGGATTTGAAGGCATAGACCTGCATAATTTAAGGCTTGACATCTCCTCTAATTTGAGGCGCATGAGTAATTTCAATTGTAGTTTTGATGTGATTGGGTGCTTAGGTTTCTTACATGCGACATATACACTTTACATTGACTACGAACTTGCTACCCCTTTAATTCCACTTCCGCCTGCATGGGTTGTTGCAGTAGCATCAGGCAGGAATATTACGGTTCGATGGGAGGATGTTGGTGGTGTCACCTATAAAATAGCCGTAAAATATAACAATGAAGATTGGACTGACTATAGCTATTCGCCATCGCCAGAGACATCTTCTGTAATGACGTGGGACAATCAGATTTCCGGCGACAGAATATATAGAGTCGTTGCGTGTAATAGTGCGGGCTGCTCAGAACCTTCAATGATATCAAACCAAATAACAATTGAAGCAGAAGTATTTAAGTTGGCAGCTCCCAGTGCACCTGTTGCAACTGTTTCTGGTTCTCGTATTTATGTTGATTGGGGGGCAGTATCTGGTGCTGATAGGTATGCAGTTTCAATTAAATTTAATAATCAGGATTGGTCAGAATTCACATATTTCACAAGTGACAGTACTCCACGGATGTCATGGGATAAGCTTAGTTCTGGCTCATACCAATATCGTGTTAAAGCTTGTAAGGATGGTATTTGTTATGATTCTTCTCAATCATCAAATATAGCTCTTAACTAACCTCTTTTGGCCGGTAAAAGCAACGCTAGTAGAAGCGTTGCTTTTTTCGGAGTAAGGAAACGGTTGATGAAAGTCAGTATCACTCTGAGCACTACCGCCGGGAGGTATTCAAAACACTGTGTCAGCCAAGCAGCCTCATGGGCTGATGTGTTTCTTCATACGAAGCGGATGGCTGATTTCGATAAAGTGAGATCAGCCCCCGCATCAATTCCGCCTCTTGCCCCCATGATACTCATACCCAAAGTTAGCGCCTATGAGTAGCTGATCTAGCCGCTCACCATCTATCCATACCTCAGCGAGCAGCCGGAAATACTTGTCCCGCTCTATCTCCTCCAAGCGCACTTCCTGGGCATCACGGAGCAGGGTGACAGCGAATTGTTTGGCTTTTCGTGCCAGTTCCTTTTCAGCCTGGCATTTGCCCCGCAACTCCGGGGTGTCTACCCCTTTGACTCTGACGCCGATGCGCTTGCCGACTATATCGGGCCATCCTGGGACATTGGCCGTGAAGGAGTCACCGTTATAGATGGAGACTACCTCTACGGGTCGAGCGAGGACCAGAGTAGGGAGGAAGAGGAGGGCAAAGATCAGTGTTCTTATGGACTGAGGGAGTCCTTGGTGTAGCTCTTGCTGAAGAGCCAAAGTGCACTGCACCAGATTTGCACCAAAAGCCTATTAATTGATTGATTTATAAGAGGTTTTTGGTGCCCAGGAGAAGACTTGAACTTCCACGACCGTTAGGTCACTAGCACCTGAAGCTAGCGCGTCTACCAATTCCGCCACCTGGGCAATCAACGGCGTTGACCGTTGAGGAGGCGCACTATAGAGACTTGTCCCTGGGGTGTCAACGACCTGCTGCGGCTTTTTCGTCCCGGCTCGCGGAGGTCGGGAAATGTGCGTAAATCGCTTATACTGCTCATCAATAGATGCAAACTTCCGGTTTTACCTGCCGGCCCTCAGACCTCCTTCACCAAGCGCACAAGTCCCCGGAAGGCTCCGGAGCCGTCCGAGGGGCAGGCCAATTCGGACCACGGATATTATTTTGACTCGAAATACGACCCCTATGGACGCCGACCCGCACGCGGAGCGGGAAGCGGAGAAATACGACAAGCCGGTTCCCAGCCGCGAATACCTGTTGCAGCTGCTGGAGCGGCAGCCGGGCCCGGTGTCCTGGGAGACACTGGCGGATGTGTTGGAACTGGCGGACGAGGATCGCCGGGAGGGGGTGCGCCGGCGCCTAATCGCCATGTCCCGCGACGGCCAGATCGCCAGCAACCGCGCCGGCGATTTCGGCGTGCTGGAAAAGATGAGCCTGGTGCGCGGCCGGGTGATTGGGCACCGGGATGGTTTTGGCTTCGTTACCCCGCGGGAGGGGGGCGAGGACCTGTTTCTCTCCCACCGGCAGATGCGCAAGGTCTTTGACGGCGATGAAGTGCTGGTGCGGGAAACGCCTGGGGGCTTCCGCGGCAAGCGGGAAGCGGCGGTGGTGCGGGTTATCCAACACAATACGCGCCAGTTGGCGGGGCGGTTGTTCCGGGAAAACGGTATCTGCTTTGTGCGGCCGGACAATCCGCGCATCAGCCTGGACGTTATGGTTGCGGCGGAGAAGACCGCCGATGCGGGTCACGGCCAGTATGTGGTGGTGGATATCATCGCCCAGCCGGGAAGGGATTCACTGCCCCAGGGGGAGGTGGTGGAGGTGCTGGGTGACCATCTGGCGCCGGGGATGGAGATAGACCTGGCGATCCGCAACTACGGACTGCCCCACACCTGGCCGGCGGCGGTGCAGCTGGAGGTGGACGCCATCCCGGAAGAGGTGGAGGAGCGCCACAAGAAGGGGCGGGTGGACCTGCGCCATTTGCCGCTGGTGACCATCGATGGGGAGGACGCGCGCGACTTCGATGACGCCGTGTTCTGTGAAATGACCGCCGATGACAGCTGGAAACTGCTGGTGGCGATCGCGGATGTATCCCACTATGTGCATCCGGGCAGCGCCCTGGACCAGGAGGCGCACAGCCGGGGCAACTCGGTCTATTTCCCCGATTTCGTGTTGCCGATGCTGCCGGAAAAACTGTCCAACGGCCTCTGTTCCCTGAACCCGGAAGTGGACCGCTTGTGCATGGTGTGCGAAATGCACATAGGCAGCGATGGGAATATCCGGAATTTCCGCTTTTTCGAGGGCGTGATGCGCAGCCATGCGCGGCTGACTTATACCCAGGTGGGCCAGATTGTGGCCGAGCGGGACAACCGCAGCAGCGGATTGCGCAAACAGTTCGCCGCGCTGACACCGCACCTGGACAATTTGCACCAGCTCTATGCGGCGCTGCGGGGAGCGCGGGACCGGCGCGGCGCCATCGATTTCGAGACCACCGAAACCCGGATTCTCTTCGACCCGCAGCGCAAGATAGAACGCATAGTGCCGGTCACCCGCAACGACGCCCACAAGATGATCGAGGAGGCGATGCTGGCGGCCAATGTGTGCGCGGCGCAGCTGATGACGCTGTCGGGCCAGCCGGGCCTGTACCGGGTGCACGATGTGCCCAAGGAGGAAAAGCTCTCCAATTTGCGCGAATACCTGGGTGAGCTGGGCCTGCGCCTGCCCGGTGGTGCCGAGCCCCGGCCGAAGGATTTCCAGGCGTTGCTGGAGCAGGTAGAGGGGCGCGCGGATGCCCACATCATCCAGATGATGTTGCTGCGCTCCATGAACCAGGCGCTGTACCAGCCGGAGAATCGCGGCCACTTTGGCCTGGATTACGATTCCTACGCGCATTTCACCTCGCCCATCCGCCGCTATCCGGACCTGCTGCTGCACCGGTTGCTGCGCTGGTTGATTCGCAACGGCAGCGCCAACGAGCGGGCTGTGGCGGAAAAGGTGCACGCAGTGCCGGGCGCGGAGGCGCTGCAGCGGGAAAAAATCACGCCCTACGACACAGGTGCCATGGTACAGCTGGGGGAGCACTGCTCCATGACCGAGCGCCGCGCGGACGACGCGACGCGGGATGTGGTGAGTTGGCTGAGGTGCGAATACCTGCAGGATCATGTGGGCGAGGTCTACCCGGGGGTGATCAGTGCGGTCACCGGTTTCGGCCTGTTTGTGGAGCTGGACCAGTTCTATGTGGAGGGGCTGATTCACGTTTCCTCGCTGCCGAAGGATTACTATCGTTTCGAGCAGGCCCACCAGCGTTTGATCGGCGAGCGCAGCGGCCAGCGCTATCACCTGGGGGATTCGGTCACGGTCAGGGTGGCCAGGGTGGACCTGGAAGAGCGCAAGGTGGACTTTGTACTGGAGCGGCTGTTGCCGCGCCGAAAGCGCGATAACACTGAGGTCAGTGCGCGGGCCATGGAACTGGCGGTGGAACACCAACAGGAGCGGCGCCGGCGCGGCAAGGCGGTCGAGGGGGCTGCGGACAAGGCGGATAAAGAGCCGCGCGGCAAGGCCAGTCCCTGGGGCCGGCGTGCGGAGGTTGCGGCGGCGACGCCGTTTCGCAAGCGCAAGGTGGGTGCCACGGAAGCGGAGCCGGTAGCGCCGCAGCCGGAAGCCCCGGCCGAACCGGAGGCAGATGGGGACGAGCAGCCGCGCAGGCGCCGCGGACCCAGGCGTACGCCCCCGCGCAAGGGCGGCAAACGCCCGGCGGTGGCGGCCCGCAAGGCGTCGCAGAAGGCCGAGAAAAAAGGTAAGAGCCAAAAAAAGAAACCGCAAAAGAAAAAAGCCCCCAAAGGTAAGAAGAAATAAATCGTGGCGGAGCAGTTAATTTACGGCCTGCACTCGGTGCAGGCCCTGTTGAAGAGCGCACCGCAACAGGTGCAGCAGCTGTTGCTGCTGCGCGGGCGCAAAGATATGCGCCTGCAGAAAATCCTCAGCCAGGCGGAGAAAAGCGCGATTGCGGTGCGCTTTGTGGACCGCCAGGCGCTGGACGAAAAAGTGGGCGAGGCGGGCAATCACCAGGGCGTGGTGGCGATT
Source organism: Microbulbifer discodermiae (assembly GCF_040742695.1). NCBI lineage: Bacteria > Pseudomonadati > Pseudomonadota > Gammaproteobacteria > Cellvibrionales > Microbulbiferaceae > Microbulbifer > Microbulbifer discodermiae. The sequence goes on from NZ_JBFLAB010000042.1 coordinate 9,076, forward strand.
TGCGCGGGCGAGACGCGGGTGCAGGACGAGCAGTTTTTGCGGCAGCTGCTGCAGGAGCTGGCCGCCAGCGGGGAGGCCCCGTTTCTGTTGATCCTGGACGGCGTGACCGACCCCCATAACCTGGGTGCCTGTCTGCGTTCCGCCGAGGCCGCGGGCGTGCACGCGGTGATCGCCCCCAAAGACAAATCCGCCGGCCTGACGCCCACGGCGCGCAAGGTGGCCTGCGGTGCTGCGGAGGTGCTGCCGTTTGTGACGGTGACCAACCTGGCCCGCACCCTGGAGCAGCTGAAGCAGGCCGGTGTCTGGATTTTCGGGGCCGCGGGTGAAGCAGAACAGAATATTTACCAGAGCCAGCTCACCGGCCCGCTGGCACTGGTGATGGGCGCGGAGGGCAGCGGCCTGCGCCGGCTGACGCGGGAAAAATGCGATTACCTGCTGAAGATTCCGATGGCGGGCGAGGTGAGCAGCCTGAATGTGTCGGTGGCGGCGGGGGTGTGCCTGTTCGAGGCCGTGCGGCAGCGGCGCTGAGGCCGGCTTTCCGCCCCGGCAGCCGTACCCTGCCGCTCAAGCGCCCCCGGCGTAGAGCTCCTGCGCCGGGCGATACATCACCCAGGAGGTGAGGACATACTTGTCGCCGGATAGCGGCGCATTGCCGCGGTGGGTGTGGGTGAAGCCGCAGGGGGACAGTATGAGGTGGCCCCGGCGCGGCTTGATTTTGGTTCCCTGGTAACAGAATTCCGTCTCGCCACCCTCCTCCACATCATTCAGGTACAGGAGCCAGAACAGCACCCTGTGCAGCGACTTCTGCGCCGGGTCACTGGGGTGGGGGTAGTGCTCCGAGTGCCAGTGAAAGAAGCCGCCCCGGGTCTGCTCATAGTGCTGGAAATTGATCTGGTCGAGGCGGTAGAAGCCCGCGATCAGCGCCTGCAGCTGGCGATCATCCAGCTTGCCAATGTCCCCGCTGGCCAGGTTGTGCCTCTTGCCGGTGTCCTGGTCCAGGAGGGCCGGGGACAGGGCGCCGGTGAGCATATGGGGGTAGCGGCGGCAGTATGCCATTAAGCCGTAGCTGACCATCTTATTGATGGTGGCGCACTCGTCGCGCCAGTGGTCCAGGTAGGAAATATACAGGTCGGTACTGTTTTTCTTGTTTTGGTCGACGCCGGAGCCGGTGCGCCCGGGCTGCTTGTGGGTATCGTCGCGGAAGCGCCCGATCAGTCGATCGCAGTAGTCCGCCGGGGCCATGTCCTCGAACAGCACAATCATTGAATCCATGGTTTTCTCCTGCACCGAAGGTTGCGTGCGACCGCTGGGGATAAGCTGAGACGAAGACTGGCCGGGATCCTGCAACTGGACGGCCGGGGCTGCCGGTAGGGGTCCGTTTCAGCGGGGCCGGTCAACTTGCAACCAACCGGGCGAATGCATAGAATACGCCGCCCGCAATGGGCCCCTTGTTTAGCCGGGGCCATTGTACTCCTTGCCTCACCGGACTGTCCGGGGGGCTGCTTAAACCGTAAGGAGCCGAAATGCGTCATTACGAAATTGTATTCCTGGTCCACCCGGATCAGAGCGAGCAGGTGCCCGGTATGGTAGAGCGCTACACCGCTGCCATCAAGGACAGCGGTGGCCAGGTCCACCGTCTGGAAGACTGGGGCCGCCGCCGCCTGGCCTATCCAATCAACAAGATCCACAAGGCGCACTACGTTCTGATGAACGTCGAGTGCACCGAGGAAGCGCTGCAGGAGCTGACCACCAACTTCCGCTACAACGATGCGGTGCTGCGCAACCTGGTGATGCGCGAAGACGAGGCCATCACCGAGGAAAGCCCGATCATGAAAGCGGAGAAGGAGAGCCGTGAACGCAAGGCGGCGCGCGCTGAACGCACTGAGCGTCGCGAGCGCACTGAGCGCCCCGAGCGGGAGGAAAAGCCTTCCACGGAGGAAACCGAGTCTTCTGATAACGCTGCAAGCGAAGAATAAGGGGTTAGCACATGGCACGTTTTTTTCGTCGTCGTAAGTTCTGCCGTTTCACCGCTGAAGGCGTAAAGCGTATCGATTACAAAGATCTCGATACCCTGAAGGCCTACATCTCCGAGACCGGCAAGATAGTACCGAGCCGTATTACGGGCACCAAGGCCAAGTACCAGCGCCAGCTGGCCACAGCGGTCAAGCGCGCCCGCTACCTGGCACTGCTGCCTTACACGGACAGCCACGAAGCCTAGGGCTGCCGGGGCATTAACAGAGAAGCTATCTGACCGTGCGCGCTCTGGCTGAATTCATCATGCGCGGGCGCGTGCGCGCGATACTCATCACCATGGTGGGTATCCCGCTGATCAGCCCGGCGGCACTGGCCCTGGTGAGCCTGCGCCGCGGCAGCAGCGACGGCCTGATGGTACTGGCCTGGGGGCTGCTGCCACTGGTGACCGCGGGTTTAAGCGGTTATCTGTCGCCGCTGATGACGGGCCTCGGGGTCGGCCATCTGGTCGCGGTCTTCTGTGCCGCTATGGCCCTGCGGGGCACCCGTTCCTGGAGCGTCGCCCTGGTGGTGGCCACCCTGGTGGCGGTAGCAGGTATCCTGCTCAATGCGCAGCTCAACGGCGGTTTGCTGGAGAGTCTGCTGCAGGCGGCCGAGGAGACCAGCGCTGAACAGGCCGCACAGCTGCGGCAGATATTCGGTAGCGAGATCCTTGCCACCGGATACCTGAGCTGGATGTCGGCGGTGACCGTGGTTCTGGCGCTGGTGCTGGGCCGCTGGTGGCAGGCGCTGTTGTACAATCCCGGCGGTTTTCGCCAGGAGTTCCACCAGCTGCGCATGCCGCTGCCACTGGCTGTGGTGGGAATGCTGGTCTGGGCCTACAGCCTGACCACCCAGGAGTACGCCTTCTGGGGTGCGGTGGCGGCCCTGCCGATGGTGGTGGCCGGCATAGGGCTGATTCACTGGCAGGTGGCCAGTCGAGGATGGGGACGGGGTCCCCTGGTGGCCATGTATGTGGCACTGGTACTGGCGACACTGCCAATGGCGGGCTTCCTTTGTGGTTTGGCACTGGTAGATAGCTGGATAGATATTCGCGAGCGTTTTGCCAAGAAATAGCGGGCGATCGCACAAAACTGAGATTGAGGAAACCGAGATGGAAGTTATTCTGCTCGATAAAGTAGGTAAGCTGGGCAATGTTGGTGACCGGGTGGAAGTGAAAGCCGGTTTCGGTCGCAACTTCCTCCTGCCCACGGGCAAGGCGGTTGCGGCTACCGCGGACAACGTTGCCAAGTTCGAAGCCGAGCGCGCCGAACTGGAGGCCGCCGCCGCGGCCAAGGTGGCAACTGCCGAGGGCCGCGCCGCACAACTGGCGGAAGTGTCTGTGACCATCGCCGCCAACGCCGGTGATGAAGGCAAGCTGTTTGGCTCCATCGGCACCCGCGATATCGCCGATGCGATCACCGCGGCCGGTGTCGAGGTGGCCAAAGCCGAGGTGAAGCTGCCGGAGGGTGCGCTGCGGGAAGTCGGAGAGTACGACGTCGATGTACAGCTGCACGCCGATGTGATTACCACCGTCAAGGTGATCGTCGAAGCCGAGTAAGCCGGGGACGCCTGCGGCAGCTGCCAGGGGCGGCGAGCCGCGCTACAATCGGGCGCTGGATCCCTATGGGTCCGGCGCCCTTTTTGTTTGTGCCTACAGATAACTGCCATGAACCAAGACGTCGAGCTGGAACAGGCCTTGCAGGCTGACGATTCCTCGCCCCTGCCCCATTCGGTGGAGGCGGAGCAGTCCGTACTGGGTGGGCTGATGCTGGACTCCAGCCGCCTCGACAGTGTCGCCGAGCAGCTTGGGGAGGAGGACTTCTTTGTCGCCGGCCACCGCAGCATCTTCGCGGTGATGGCGCAGCTGGCAGAGGCCGAGCAGCCGCTGGATATAGTGACCCTGGCGGAGGCGCTGGCCAGCCGCGAGCTGCTGGCGGAGGTGGGGGGCGCGGCCTACCTGGCGGAGCTGGCTGAAAACACGCCGTCGGCGGCCAATATCGTCGCCTACGCCAAGATAGTGCGCGAGCGCTCGATGCTGCGCCAGCTGATCGCCGCCGCCGGTGAAATCTCCCGCACCAGTTTCAATCCCGGCGGCCTGGCCTCGGCGGACCTGCTGCAGATGGCCGAGCGCCGCGTGGCCGAGATCGCCGAGGGGCGCACCAAGGAGGGCGGCTTTCTCGGGGTGGACGCCCTGCTGAAGAAGACCGTCGAGCGGATCGACGAGCTGTTCAAGTCCGAGGGCGACCTCACCGGCCTCAGCACCGGCCTCACCGAACTGGATCAGCGCACCTCCGGCTGGCAGCCCGGCGAGTTGGTGGTTGTGGCGGCGCGCCCGTCCATGGGCAAGACTGCGCTGGCACTCAACTTCGCTGAGAAAGCCATGCTGAGCCAGGACCGGCCGACGCTGGTGTTCAGTATGGAAATGCCGGCGGAGTCGCTGATCATGCGGATGCTGTCTTCCATCGGGCGCATAGACCAGACCCGCATTCGCAACGGCAAGCTGCAGGAGGAGGACTGGCCCAAGCTGTCGGGCGCGGTGCAGAAAATGCGCGGACGGCCCCTGTACATCGACGACACGCCGGCGCTGTCCCCCAGTGAAGTGCGGGCGCGCACCAAGCGCACCCTGCGCGACCACGCCAATATGCTGATGCGGGAGAACCCCAGGCTCAGCCACGAAGAGGCGGATGCCAGGAGCCTTCCGGCGCTGATCATGCTGGACTATCTGCAGCTGATGCAGGTCAAGGGCGCAAGTGAGGGGCGCACCCAGGAAATCTCCGAGATCTCCCGCTCCCTGAAGAGTCTGGCGAAGGAGTACGACTGCCCGGTGATCGCTTTATCGCAGTTAAACCGCGGTGTGGAGCAGCGCCCCAACAAGCGTCCCATGAACTCGGATCTGCGGGAATCCGGTGCCATCGAGCAGGACGCGGACGTGATACTTTTTATCTATCGGGACGAGTACTACAACGAGGACAGTCCGGACAAAGGGATGGCGGAACTCATTATCGGCAAGCAGCGCAACGGCGAAATAGGCACCTGCCGGGCGGCTTTTGTCGGCAAGTTCACCCGCTTCGACAACCTGGCGCCGGAGTACTACCAGGGGGAGTGAGTTTCCCCCGCCCACACTTGCCTGGGGAAGGGCCTTGCTGAGCGAGCGAAACCTGCGCGCCTTAGCCATAGAGCGCCAACATGTACACCGGCCCTGGGGCGGTGACCTGCCGTCCCTGATCCGCCACCTGGGCGCCCTGCAGCTGGACGCCATCCAGCGCATCACCCGCGCCCACCACCACCAGCTCTACACCCGGCTGCCGCGCTACCGGGAGAACCATCTCGGCGCTGCGGAGCAGAGGCGGGAGATCTTCGAGTACTGGTCCCACGCCGCTGCCTACTTACCCATGGAGCACTACCGCTTCGCCCGGGTGCGCATGAACCGCATCCGCGCCGGGCAGCGCCACTGGTATGAAAAAAATGCCCGCCTGTGCCGCTATGTGCTGGACCGCATCCGCTCCGAAGGGCCCCTCAGGGCGAGCGATTTCGTCCGCGCAAAAGGCGGCTGGTGGGCCTGGTCGGAGGAGAAGAAAGCGCTGGAGCAGCTGTTCCACGAGGGAGAGCTGATGGTCAGTCACCGGGAGGGCTTCCAGAAGGTGTTCGATCTGCCGGAGCGGCTGCTGCCGGCGGGAATCCGCACTGAAACCCCCAGCGATCTCGATTATGGCCGCCATCTGGTGCGCACATTTCTCACCGCCCAGGGGGTCGGGCGGCCGGAGGAGATCACCTATCTGCGCCGCCACGACAAGCCGGCGATACTGCAGGCCGTGGCCGCCATGTTGAAAAGCGGCGAACTGCAACCGTGCGGCGATGACCTGCTGCTGGCCACAGACGGCCAGCCGAGTCCCGCCAGGCCGGCGCGCAAGGTGCGCCTGTTGTCGCCCTTCGACCCGTTGGTATTGCAGCGCAAGCGCTTGAAAAGACTGTTTGGCTTCGACTACCAGCTGGAGTGCTACCTGCCGGCCCACAGGCGTCGCTACGGGTACTTCTGCCTGCCGATACTCTATGGCGACCGGTTTGCCGGCCTGGTGGACCTGAAGGCGGACCGGGAGGCGGGGTTGATGCGTACCGAATCCGTGCACTGGCGGGAGGGGCCGGGCCCGGCGCTGAAGGCCAGCTTTGGCCTGGCCCTGCGGCAGTTCGCGCGCTTCCACGGGCTGGCGGCGGACGACTGGCGAAAATCCTCCAGAGTCCGCTAGCAGGCTGCTGAAAAGTACTTTTTCAACAGCCTGTTGTCCCAAACAGGGATGTTCGGGCCGCAAATCAAGCGTGTAAATGCGTGATTTGTCGTGGAGGGTTTGCGGACATGCGCGGCAAACCCGGTTTGAGGAAAGCCAGGGAAGGCCTTTTCGATAGCCTCTAACAGGCTGTTGAAATTCGAAGAATTTCGACGCCTGGTACCGGAATATGGATGTTCCGGCAAAATCGGCGACGCCTAAGTCGTTGATTTTGGGAGAAAAGTGAAAATCACATTTTTCGCTTTTCGTGTGTTGAAAAAGGCAGGATGCCTTTTTCAACAACCTGCTAAAGGCGCACCACCAGGAAGACCTCGCGTCCGTCGCGCATTGTGGGTATGAAATAGGTGTTGCCGTAGCGGTAGTACTGGATTCCGTTGATGACTTCGGCGCTATAGCCGACGGGCAGTGTCTCCAGTACCTGGCCCGGCGTATAGGGTGAACCGGGCGTGCCCGGTGCCGCTGCAGCCGCGGCCGTAACCACATGCCCCGGAGGCGGCGGCACCACTATGTAGGTGCCGGTGGCGGGCCGCCACTGGTAAAAAGCGTCCGCATACTGATAGAAGACGGCACCGCCGACGGTGACAGGTACCGCGCTCGCCGGCAGTGTGACCACTGAGGCGCCCAGGGGGGCGGACACCACCACGAAACCGGCAGGGCTCGGCCGATAGAAAAAGCCGCCGCCATAGTAGTAGGGTTGGCCCCCCACGCGCAGGCTGACAAAGCCCTGGGGCAGCACCGGGAAGGTGAACCCGATGGAAACACGCGGGCCGCCGTGGTAACGGTAGGGGTACCGATATGGATAGCGGTAGGGGCGATGGTGATGGTGCGAATGGTACCGGTGGCCATGGCGATCGTGCCCCGGGGACCGCGCATCGGCGGGTGGCGCAAACGCAAAGGCCCCCAGTGCCAGCAGGGCGATTACACCTAGCAGCGTTTTGACCGTTTTCACAGAAGTCTCCGGGAGAGTGATCACTTACTTTGGTCAAAGTTTAACCTGCTGGAGGCGTATTGCGCCATAGTTTCCGGTTAAGAATTGTGAACTTTAGCGGCTGGCTGAAAAAGTAGCTTTCAGCCAGCTGTCAGAGGCTGTCACTCCCTATGGGCGGTTGCGCTGCACTATGCCCATCAGCTTGTACAGCAATTGTGCGGCGGCGAAATCGTAGGCGTGAAAGCCCTCTATGGGGGCGAACTCCAGTAGGTCGAAGCCGATGATCCGCCGCTGCCGGGCCACGGATTCGAACAGGCCCAGAGTCTGATACCAACCCAGCCCGCCGGGCACCGGCGTCCCCGTGGAGGGGAAGACCGAGGGGTCTATGCCGTCGACGTCCAACGTGAAGAATACCTTGGAGGGGAATTCCTCCGGCAGCTGGAAGTCCTGCACGTTGGTGGGCACCAGCTGGTGCGCATCCAGGTAGTGCACGCCGTATCGCTGGCGGGTTTCCTTTTCCTCCTCGCAGTAGGCGCGGATGCCCAGCTGAAACAGCGGCAGGCCCGCTTCCACCACCAGGCGCATCACACTGGCGTGGCTGTGTTTCTGGCCCTCATAGCGGTCGCGCAGGTCCGCATGCGCGTCGATCTGCACCACGCCGAAGTCGGTGATGCCGGCGTCCAGAAAGCCTTTGATCACCCCCCAGGTGACCGAGTGCTCCCCACCGATGCCCACTGGCATTCCGCCCATCCGCAAAACCGCCTCCGTGGCGCCGGCGATCCTGTCCATCACCTGCTCCGGATCGCCGGATACGTCCACAGGGGGGTGGGTAAAGATGCCCAGGTCACAGGGGGAGGAGAAGTTGTCAAAAGTCTCCAGTTGCCAGGAAGCAGCCAGTATCGACGCCGGTCCCCGGCCGGTGCCACCGCCGTAGGATACTGTCGCCTCGTAGGGAATCGGCAGTATGTGAAACAGCGCCTGCCGGGCCTCTGGCTGGGTTATTTCAGAGCCGAGAAAGATAGGGTAGGTGGATTCTGGGCACATATTGCTACTCTTGAGCGGAGCGTCGGGAGACGGGAGTTTATGACAGCCGGCTCTTGAACGCCCGGTAACCAAATTGTTTGACGATTCTCAGGGCATCGGTATCCGAGTTCCACAGGGCGATGGCCGGCAGTTGGATACCGTTGAAGGTGTTGGTCTTGACCATGGTGTAGTAGGCCATCTCCTCGAATACCAGCCGGTCGCCGACCCGCAGCGGGTCGGCGAAACTGTACTCGCCAATGGTGTCCCCCGCCAGGCAGCTCTGGCCCCCCAGCCGGTAGTCGTGGGGCAGTTCCCCCGGCCGCGCCGCGCCGGTGATCTGCGGGCGGTAGGGCATCTCCAGCACGTCCGGCATATGGCAGGTGGCCGATGTATCCAGGATCGCCTGGGCCTGCCCGTTCCAGGTGACATCCACCACCTCGCTGACCAGAACGCCGGCAAACAGCGCTATGGCCTCGCCGGGCTCCAGGTACACCTGCACGTCATATTTGTCGCGGAAGGCGCGCACCGCCGCCACCAATGCGTCCACCTGGTAGTCCCGGCGGGTGATATGGTGCCCGCCGCCGAAGTTGATCCACTCCATGCGCGGGATCAGGTCCCCAAACTTCTCCTCCACCGCGGCGATGGTGCGCTCCAGGGGGGCGAAGTCCTGCTCGCAAAGGGTGTGAAAATGCAGCCCGGTGATACCGTCCAGTGCCTCCCCGGAAAAGAGTGAGCGGACTATGCCGAGCCGGGAGCAGGGTGCGCAGGGGTCGTAGAGGGCTGTGTGCCCTTCCGAATGTTCCGGGTTGATGCGCAGGCCGAAGCGCAGCTCCGGGCGCGACTGCTGTGCGCGCAGACACAGGGATTTGTACCTGTGCCACTGGGAGAAGGAGTTGAACACTATATGGTGGGCGAAGGTCACCAACTGCCGCAGTTCCCGCTCCTTGAAGCCGGCGCTGAACACGTGCACCTCGCGGTCCAGGTCGCGGCCGCCGTACTCCTCGTAGGCGAGTTTGGCCTCGTGCAGGCCGCTGGCACAGACGCCGCTCAGGTATTGGGCCACCAGGTTTCCGGTACTGAACATGGAGAATGCCTTGAGTGCCGCCAGTACCCTGGCGCCACTGCGCGCCTGCACTTCCGCCAGCAGCGTCAGGTTGTCCCGCAGCGCCACTTCATCCACCACAAAACAGGGCGAGGGCACTCGGGTGGGATCGAATTCTCCAAAGTAGTCTTTGCGCGGCGTCAGGTCCATGGGTTGCGGCTACCATCGAAGCGGCTGGGGTGAAAGGCGCCGGTCGGCGGGACCGGCGCGCGGCGGATCAAGTGAACGGTTGGTCCAGCCAGGTTTCCTGCCAGGGCAGGCCGTACTGGTTCAGGTCGGCCATAAAGGGGTCCGGGTCCAGCTGCTCCAGGTTCCAGACGCCGGGTTGCATCCACTTGCCCTCCAGCATCAGCTTGGCCCCGATCATCGCCGGCACGCCGGTAGTGTACGAGATCGCCTGGGACTCTACCTCTTTGTAACACGCCTGGTGATCGCTGATGTTGTAGACGTAATAGATTTTTTCCCCGTCGCTTTCCTGCGCACCTTTGGGGGTGCCGCGCACGATATTGCCGATACAGGTCTTGCCTTTGGTCAGCGGGCCGAGACTGGCCGGATCCGGCAGCAGTGTCTTGAGAAACTGGATCGGCACTATCTCCCGGCCCTGAAACTCTACCGGCTCTATGCCCGTCATGCCGACGTTTTGCAGCACTTCCAGGTGCTTGAGGTAGTTGTCGGAGAAAGTCATCCAGAAGCGCGCCCGCTCGATTTCCGGGAAGTGCTTGGAGAGCGACTCCAGCTCCTCGTGGTAGAGCAGGTAGATATCCTTTTCGCCAATACCGGCGGGGAAATCGAACACCCGCTTCTCCTGCATGGGTTTGGTGGTCACCCAGTGCCCCTTCTCCCAGTAACGGCCGTTGGCGGTGATCTCGCGGATATTGATTTCCGGGTTGAAATTGGTTGCGAAGGGCAAGCCGTGGTCGCCCGCATTGCAGTCGATGATATCCAGGGTCCGGATGCGGTCGAAATGGTGCTTGCGCGCGTAAGCGGTAAAGACGCTGGTCACACCGGGATCGAAGCCGCTGCCCAGCAGTGCCATCAGGCCGGCCTGCTGGAATCTCTCCTGGTAGGCCCACTGCCATTTGTATTCGAACTTGGCCTCTTCCGGCGGTTCATAGTTGGCGGTGTCCAGGTAGTGTACACCGGTTTCCAGGCAGGCATCCATTATGTGCAGGTCCTGGTAGGGCAGGGCCACATTGATGACCAGCTGTGGTTTCACCTTTTCTATCAGTGCCACCATGGCCCCCACATCGTCCGCGTCGACTTCCGCGGTATCTATCTTCCGGGGCAGCATGGCCGCTATCCTGTCGCATTTGCTTTTGGTGCGGCTCGCGAGCGTGATCCGTTCGAAAACCCCTTCCACCTGCGCGCACTTATGCGCTACCACCTGTCCCACGCCACCGGCGCCGACAATCAAAACACTGGCCATGTACATACTCCTCTTTCATTTGCGCCAGAGCATTGCCGCCCTGGGAAATTGCCCGTAATCGCCTTTATCCCAAGGGTGCGCGCCTTGTCCAGCGGTGTTTTATCCCGCCCACCGGATGCCTGGTGCGCTATCCCTTATCTCTCGAAATAGGTGTACCCGTCCATGCTCGCGGTATAGGTGTGCAGAATCTGCTTGCGCTGCTGTGGACTGATACGGCCACTTTTTACCGCGGCTTCCGCCCGCCTGCGAAACCGCTCCAATAAATCCTGGGGCCGGTATTCCACATAGCTGAGCACGTCGGCGATACTGTCGCCGTGAATTTCATGGCTGTAATCGAAGCTGCCGTCGGCGTGAATACGCACACTCACCACATTGGTGTCGCCAAACAAATTGTGCAGGTCACCGAGGGTTTCCTGGTAGGCCCCCACCAGGAAGGCACCGAGTATATAGTCCTCCCCTTCTTTTAACGGATGCAGTGGCAGAGTTTTCTGTTCGCCATGGCGGCCGATAAAGCGGTCTATCTTGCCATCACAGTCGCAGGTGATGTCGGCGATGATGCCGGTGCGGGTCGGCGCCTCGTCGTGCCGGTGAATGGGTGCCAGCGGAAATACCTGGTCGATGGCCCAGATGTCGGGCAGGGACTGGAAGACGCTGACGTTCGCATAGTAGATGTCCGAAACCAGTTCCGGCAGGGTTTGCAGGTCAACCGGCACCTCGTCCGCCTCGTCCAGCAGCGAGCGGATTTTCTGCGCCGCGCGCAGGAAATAATTTTCCGCCTGGGCCCGCTCGCGCAGGCCGACCTGCCCGTGCAGGTAGAGAGCGCGGATCTCATCCCGATAATAGAGGGCGTCGTTGTAACTCTCCTGCAAATTGTCAGTGGTGACACTGTTTACCAAGGCTTCCAGATAACGCAGCATGGGGTGGGCCTGCTCGGAAACCCGCCCCTCTCCCAACTCCACAGCCTCGTAACGGGTGGTATCGAGGATGTCGAACAACAGTACCGAAGAGTAAGCCACACTGGCCCGGCCAGATTCGGTGATGATCACCGGGTGGGATACCCCTTCGCTGTCCAGTGTATCCATGATGGCTTCCACCACATCGATACAGTATTCGTCCAGGGAATAATTCTTGCTGTGAGCACAGTTGGTCTTGGAGCCATCGTAGTCCACCGCCAGGCCGCCTCCCAGGTCCAGGTAACCCATCGGCGCCCCTTCCTCCACCAGATCCGCATAGTAGCGGCAGGCTTCCAGGACCCCGGTACGGATATCGCGGATGTTGGGCACCTGGGAGCCCAGGTGGTAGTGCAGTAACTGCAGGCAATCCAGCATATTGTGGCTGCGCAGCTGGTCCACCATTGCGATCAGGTCGTTGCTGCCCAGGCCGAAAATACTGCGGTCCCCACTGGTGGCGTTCCAGTGGCCACCCACCCTGGAGGCGAGTTTGACCCGCACCCCAATCGACGGGCGTACCTGCTCGCGCTCGGCACAGCGAATAATGGTATCCACTTCGGAGGGGGTCTCGACGACGAAAAATATCCGCATCCCCAGGCGCTGTGCCTGCAGCCCCAGATTGATGAATTCCTCGTCCTTGTAACCGTTGCAAATAATCAAAGCGTCGGTATTTTCCAGAGCGGACAGGGCCACTATCAGCTCCGCCTTGCTGCCCGCCTCCAGGCCGTGGGCAAAGGGTCCGCCGGCCCTGGCGACCTCCTCGATCACCTGGGCCTGCTGGTTTACCTTGATGGGGAATACGCCGCGGAAAACATTGTTGTAGCCACAGCTGCTGATGGCGCGGGCGAAGGAATTATTGATGCGGGCAATCTGGGCTTCGAGCAGGTTTTCTATGCGCACCAGCAGTGGCATGCTCAGTCCCCGCTCCGTGGCCCCCCGGGCTATATCCAACAGTGACACCTGGCACGCTGTGCCTTCACCGAATTCAACACCAACGGTGATTTCGCCGTCATCGCGCAAATCAAAATAACCGGCACCCCACTTGCGGATACCATACAGCTCGGTGGAATCTTCGCTGGTCCAGTGGTGTATTTTCCGGGATTTCATCACGCCAATCCGCTCAGCCTGTTTCGGGTCGCGAATATTGCGGTCGGCGCTGGCGGAAAGCAATAGTTAAATGCGGAAAGGCGAGCAATTTTTTGACAGAAAATTAAATTTTTATTCGGTTTTTTGGGGTGGGATAAAGGTGTATTGATGGGATTGATCAAAAGGCGCTATCGTTGGATTCGCCCTTCGGAAAATATGGCGCCACTGCCCGGTGCAATACCGGGTGGGGAAGCTGCTCTCAATTTGGTGGCGCGAATTGGTGGTGGGGGAAGTCCCGGCCATCGCCAAAACCATTGCTCCGGATTTTTTCAAGTCAGAGTTTCTTCTTGACGAAGTCGAGGAATTCCCGGTGAATCTCCCCGTTGGTCGCATGGCCTACTCCCGGGAAAGTATGAAACTCCACATTTGCCCCACTATCGATATACACTTTCTGACTATTTAACCAGCGGTCTGGTTGCATGAGTTTTCCCGTGGTGTTGTAGATGGTCTGCCTTTCAGCTTCGGAGTAGGCATCAGCGTAAGCAACCGCATCATTGGTGTCCTGTGCGCCCATAAAAAGAAACTGGGCAATGTTTTGCCAGCTATCCAGGTCAAAGTTGCTGCCAGTGATTGATTCGAAATCATTGATTCCAATGGGATAATTTAATGCATGTTTGTCGATACACTTTAGCGGCAACATTAAAGTGCCATTTAACCCACCGGCTACTACCATCGCGATTTTTTCAGGGTGTAAAAAAGAAAATCGGTTGGCAAAGGTGCCAGATGCTGAAAACCCCGCAAGCAGGATTTTGTCTTCAACAGCTGCCGACTTTTCACTCAACCTGTTTTTTGCATCCTCTATCATTGCGGCTAACTGGAGATCAAGCCTGTCGATAGCACTCGAACCTGCAGTCATGGTGTCCCTATCCAGCGCGTGCGTATAAATATGGTCCTGGGATTCCGGGCGGGGAAATACCGGCATCAGGATGGGAAAGGACAATTGCCTGGCCAGCCAGGGACCAACGGCATTGCCGCCGATAGCGCCTTTGGCAGCCGCATAGTGAAAGGAGAGGTTGTCGGACGGCTCACCGGTATTATTGGCCTCCACAATCAGGTAGGTTTTTTTATCGGGCTCCCAGGCATCAGGCAGTTTAAGCAAGTAGGGAAAATTGAATCCCTGTTCAGGACTGGCAGGCACTTCAATAACTGTGTTTGCATAACTGGCGCAGGCCAGAAAAGAGAAAGTCAATATTGCTATTATTTTATGCATGCTTATCCCGCTTAAAATTTTTTTAGATGGATTCGGCAGAGTAAATGCCGGCTTTTATATCTATTGATCCGACTATTTCTTGCGCACTGAAAGTGAAGTGTTGAGATATTAGTCGAACTCTGCTGCAAATAGCCTTATCTTTACCGGTTTTTACCCATCTTTACGCAAGCTTATTGAGCGGCGACATAGCAATTGTCTTACCGCTTCGCGGGCAGGTTCAGCAGAGATTTCCTGAGGGAAAGGAGTGTTCCGAAACGGAATCGGTGTTTGTCTCGCATGCGTCCCGCGGGAGCGGTGCTCAGCTGCTCGACTCCCGATCCGCGAGGGTCTCGCAGCGGTTGTGAAGCCTGTTATCCGGGCTAGAGGGAAGGGCTTGGGTACTCATCCCGAATCGGTTGATTGCCTCGGCCGGCATCCAGTAGATGCTGTCGGCAGGCGCGGCTTCCAGGGTGTACCAGTAAAATTCCGATGCGATTCCCATCTCGTCATAGTAATCGAGGTAGAGCCTGTGCTGGGGATCGTCCCTGGGGACCTCATCGCCATTGACCAGGCCGCCAAAGAGGCCGGCTTCCGCCCAGCTGTGCACGCCGACACAGGCGCCGGGTTCGATCGAGCGCGTCTCACCGGCGAGAAAAAGATCAGTGCCGCCGGAGGCGACTATTCCGTCGGTGGGCACCAGGGTATGCAGGCCGGCGCTGCGGACAAAGCGCGCCGTTTCCAGGTTTGCTTCGTCATCCACGGAACCGGGCACAAATTGAAGCACCAGTGTCTTGATCTGTGCATTTTCGCTGACGACCTTGCGCAACAGGTCCGGTGTGCTCCCATCGATCACACCCTGGGCGACCAGTCGATCCCCCTGAACCACGAACGAAAGCTTCTCATAATCGTCCAGCAGGACACAGCCGGTGGTAGAAATCACCGCGACCAGCAGCAGGAGTTTCGTATGGAGGTTTTTCATGGCGATATCCGTGTTTGTGTAGTTTTACGGGCGCTTTATCGGTCTCCGCGCTTGTCGTTATAGGGAGGCTTTCACCATCCGGTTGCTGCCACCAGCTATTCCGCTTTTTGTATTTTGGGCTCCTGAAGGTACTTGTAGATCGTCGCCCGCCCCAGGCCGACAATCCGCGCAGCGTAGAGGATTGCACCGGGTGCCTTGAATGCGCCCTCGGCATCGAGATCCCGGACCAGCTGGCGCTTCTGCACCCGGTCGAGATTTGAAATTGCGGTTTTGTGGCGCGCCGTCCAGTTGGCGATAAACTGGTTGATACGTTCGTGCCAGTCGTCGCGGAAGAGCGCCTCAGGCTGATCTGTGAGTGCCACCGGCCCGGCAAGATTCTGCAGGGCCAGTATCGCTTCGGTAATCGGTGACAGGTCGAAATTGACACACATCAAACCAAAGGCCCGGCCTTTGTCATCGCGCAGTACATTAGTGACCGAGCGAATACGGCGACCATCCCAGTTGGTTTTCTCATAGGGACCGATAACCCGGGAGTTTTCGTTGAAATCGATGGTATTTAACAAAGACGGATCGCCTTTGTTGCGTTTGGAGAATCCACCGGCGATATGGACTATCTGCTCGGTCGCCAGGTCGTGGAGTACCACCTCGAGATTGGTGCCGAAAACAGCGCAAAGCCCCTCGGCGATCTCGATATAAGGTTCGAAGCCTTCCATCGCCCAGCACCCTCAGGAAAACTGCTGCATATGTTCTCCTAGCCGTTCCAGACCGGCCTCCAGTTGTGCTTTGCGCTCGCCGATCCCGAGTCGCAGATAGCCGTCCAGGCCATAGACATCACCGGGTAACACCAGTACACCTTTTTCCTCACGCAGACTATGGGCCAACGCGGTGGAACCGATATTGGCCCTATAACTGACAAAGGCCATGCCACCGGCCTTGGGCGGAAAAAAGGAAAAGCGGGGATGCTGGTGGATCCAATCGGTCAGCAAGGCTCGATTCTCCCGCAGGATGGTTTTGCTGCGTGAGAGGATGGCCTGTCGCCTTTTCGGTGCAAGTACCAGCTGGCCGATATACTCGCTCAGGGCGCTGGTGGTGATTGAGGTGTAGTCCTTGTAGCGCCAGGTGTCATAGATCTCTGCCGCCGGTCCCACCAGCCAGCCGATTCGCAGGCCCGGTAGAGCCATGGCCTTGGAAAGGCCGGATGTCGCGATGCCTTTTTCATAGAGATCGGCGATGCTCATGGGTTCGTCACCGTCCAGTTCCGAACCCTTGTAAACCTCATCCCCATGCAGGTATACATCGTGACGTCGCGCTATGTCGATCAACCCATCGAGCTGGTCCGGATTCAGCAGTGCGCCGGTCGGATTGTTGGGATGGCAGATGGTGATCAGTCTGGTCTTGTCCGTAACCAGGTCCTCGATCTGGTCGAGATCCAGTTCCCACCCATTCTCCGGGCGCAGTGCTGAGGTTTTCACATTGGCGCCGATTGCCATAGCCCAGCCGTGGATCTGCAGGTAATTGGGTGTGATCACGACAATCTCGTCGCCGGGATCGATAAGCGAGGAGACCAGCAGAAAATTTGCCTCGGCGGAGCCATTGGTCACTATGACTTCATCGCCTGTGCGGTCCCTGTATAGGGCGGCGATGGCCTGCCGCAGTTCGACAGCGCCATTGGTCCAGCCGTAGCCGAGCTGGATTTCCTGCAGCCCGGCCAATTCCTCCCCCGTGAGCAATTCCTTGAGGGTATAGGGATGCACACCACTGTCGGAGAGGTTATAGGGCACAGTGTTTTCGTACAGGGACTGGATACGCTCAAGGGAAAACTCTTCAATCTGCATTTATATAACCCCGCGCTTGCCTGTTGATGAAGGGTTTGAGGATTGAAAGTCTAATATAGACAGCTTGTCTATACCAGCCTGTCAACTTCACCCAATGACTCACTGGCTGTTCCGAACATGGAACTTCAAGGTGCAAATCGATTGTCGCCCTTAAAACCCGCTCAACTACGGGGAAGGGCTTGCGCCGGCGTTTGTGCGGTGGCTGCTCTCTATAGCCCCAATAATTAAACCCATTGAGTCGTCAATACAGTCCATATCCAGCGAGTCAGGGTTGTACTGCATAGCTAAAGCCACACCATGCAGATAGTCGGCCAAGAGGTTTCTAATTTGCTCAAGTTTTGGTTGGGTTAGGTTCAGGGGGGCTAATGCTGTGACTAAACGGTCGCTAAATAGCTCTGCTGGTCCATAGGAAGTCATAGACAAAAAGGTCTCCAATAAGCCTGGATGACTTCGCAATAGTTCGAGATAACTCCTACTAAGTCTCGCCATTTCACCCTTCCAGTCCCCATTGCCCGTCGGTTCATAGATTCCTTCCATCAATGAGGTTGTTACAGCCTCAAGAAGCGAGGCCTTGTTGGAAAAGTAGTGGTAAATAGCCATAGCATCGACACCGAGCCTGCTTGAAACCTGCCTGATACTGGGCACTTTGCTGTTTTCCTTCATAAGGTCACGGGCACAAACTACGATGCTCTCGGATGAAAGCTGGCTCTGTGAACGGCTGGGTCGGCCAGGGCCCTTTTCCTTGACAGGCATTCTTTACCTCTTATAATCACATCAAATTCTACAGTGTAGAAATAATACGCTTTGCGGACCCCAACCGCAAGGCCCTGCTATTGCTTTTGTTGAGAGGTTTGAGATGCCAAACATTGTGTACATTGCTACGAGCCTTGACGGCTATATAGCCGATAAGAGCGGGGGAGTTGATTGGCTACACAGCACTCCTAACCCGGATAACGACGACTGTGGATGGGCTCAATTCATAGCCGGGATTGATGGTCTGGTAATGGGGCGAATCACGTTTGAAGCGGTCTGTGGGTTCGATGTGGAATGGCCTTATTCCGTACCTGTCTTTGTATTGAGCAATTCCATGTCCTCTATTCCGGAAGGATATCGGGATAAAGCTGAAGTGGTCAGAGGGGCATTACCCGATGTGGTGAAGTCTCTTAACGAGAAGGGTCTCAACAATCTGTACATTGACGGAGGAAAAACCATTCAAAGCTTCCTCCAGGCTGGCTTGATTGATGAAATGATCATCACAAAAATTCCTATTCTGCTCGGTGGCGGTTTTTCCTTGTTTGGCGAATTAGCACATCCCATCGCTTTCGAGCATGTTGGTACCAAGGTTCATTTGAACGCTCTAGTGCAAAGCCATTATCGACGAAAACTATAATTAGCTAACAGTATTCAGGCGAGTGAAACAACGAGGTCAATGTCCGCGTCCTTGTCAAATCCAAGTCTTTACAGCTGAGAAAGGGAAATTTCTGCAGCAGCCTGCGGGTAGCGATATACAGGGAAGATTGCTGTTCCGATAGGAAGTAAAACGGGGCTAAGGGGATCGGAGCCGGGTACAGCCGGTTTTCGCGCAAAAAAACACGAAGACTGATAAAACCTTAAAACGGGTTTGGAGGGCAAACGGAAGCGCTGCAGCAAAGGCCGACAGGAGCCGGCCTTTGCGCTTTTGGGGAATTCGCCGGATTAGCGCACAAACTTGGCCAGCCGGGCGTCCACCGGCGTTTTGGCGAAGTGGTTGGTATAGTTGCTCATCACTTTTTGCGCCAGGCCCAGGATAATGTCCAGCAGGTTCTGCTGGGTATAGCCGGCGGCGTAAAAGCGCTCCAGTACCCGGTCCGGGACAACCCCGCGCTCCCGCACTATGGTCAGGGTGGTATCCCTCAGCACCTCCAGCTTTTCCGACGGTAGCGGAGTCTTGTCGACCAGCGCGTTGTTGATAGCGTCGTCCACCTTCATGGACTTGGCGATGGCACTGTGCGCCGGTACACAGTAGTGGCAATTATGTTCCACATTGATGGTCTGCCAGACTACCGTCATCTCGTCTGCATCAAATGAGCTGTCTAAAAAATGCTGGTGTAAATCCTGGTAGGCGGCCAGGGCCGAGGGCGACTCCGCCATTACGCCGTGCAGGCCCGGGATCAGGCCGAACCCCTGGATGGATTTCTGCAACAGGGGTTTGCTTTTCTCCGGGGCACTGTCGAGGTCGTGAATCTGAAACTCTTTCATTGTCGAATCTACCACTTTGCTGATTGGGTTTAATTGTTGAGCAATTGCTCAACATTGGTGCAGGCTACACAATATTGAGCGATCGTTCAAGATCTTTTTAACATTGTCACGGAGGTTCCGGCAGGATAGAATTTGAGCGATCGCTCAAGCCGGAGGCAGCATGGCCAATACTGCGAAATTCGACCGCCAGGAGGTACTGGGCAAGGCAACCCGCCTCTTCTGGCGAAAGGGGTTCCACGCCACTTCAACCCGTGATATTCAGCAGGCGACAAGTCTGCGCCCGGGTAGCATTTATGCTGCTTTTGGCAGTAAATCAGGGCTTTTCAAAGAAGTTTTGGCCTTTTACGCACAAAATGGGGCTGAAACGCTCCGGCAATGCATTGAGGGAGAGAAGACGATACTGGGTGGCCTACAGGCATTTTTCCGCTACACGCTGCTCGGGGGAAACAAGGACGCCCCCAACGAGCTCTGCCTGTTGGTGAAATCCCTCTCTGAGCTGGACGAAGGGGAGCCAGAACTGCTGAGCGAGACCCGCAGCCTGCTGGTGGCCGTTGAGAATAGGTTTCGCAACTATCTGGAAGCCGCGGTCAGTGCCGGGGAGTTGCCGGCCACGACTGACACCTCCGCGCTCGCAAGGCAGTTACAGGTCAAACTGATCGGCCTGCGCAGCTATCTCCGCGCCAGCTCCGATCGCAAGGCTGTAGAGAGGATGATCGATAATCTGTTCGAAATGCCCCTGGTGCAGTCACATTGAACCCCGCCAACTCAGGCGAGTTTCGTCACCACATCCAGCATCCGGTTCGCGAAGCCCCATTCGTTGTCGAACCAGGTCAGAACTTTAACCAGCTTGCCGCCGGCAACGCGGGTCTGGCTGGCATCGACAATGCCGGAGCGGGGATCGTGATTGTAATCGCAGGAGGCGAGGGGTTCCTCGCTGTAGCCCAGCACACCGGAGAAGTCATTCTCTGCCGCCGACCGCAGGACATCGTTGACTTCCGCCTGGGTGACCGATTGATGTAACTGCACCGACAAATCGATGGCGGACACATTGACCGTGGGAACCCGCATGGCCTGGGCCTGAAAGCGGCCCGCCAGGTTGGGCAGTATACGCTCGATACCGCGCGCCAGTCCGGTGTCAACCGGGATTATGGAGGTCATTGCGGAACGGGTTTTGCGCAGGTCGGTGTGATGGTAGGCGTCGCTCACCGGCTGGTCATTCATGGCGGCGTGAATGGTGGTGATAACCCCGGCATCGATACCAAAAGCCCTGTCCAGCGCGGCAATGACCGGCACACTGCAGTTGGTGGTGCAGGAGGCAGCGGAAACGATGGTCTCGGCTCCGGTGAGCACATGGTCGTTGACGCCGTGGACAATGGTGGCGTCCACGTCGCGGCTGGCGGGCTGGGAAAACAGCACTTTCCTTGCCCCGGCTCGGAGGTGTAACCGGGCGCGCTCGGGCTCGACAAAGCTGCCGGTGCATTCGAGCACCACATCGACACCGGGGGTGGACCAGTCCAGGCCCTCCAGTTGCTCGCAGTGGGTAACCGCTATAGGGTCGCCGTTGACGATCAGGGTGTCCCGTTCAACCGCCACCTCCCCAGCGAAACGGCCGTGTACCGAGTCGTACTTGGTCAGGTGCGCTATGGTGGCGCAGTCCGCCAGTTCGTTGATGGCGACGATGCGCAGACGATCCCGAGCGCCGGATTCATACAGGGCGCGCAACACTGAGCGGCCGATACGGCCATAGCCATTGATGGCGAGTCTGATACTCATCGCAAACTAACCACTGTCAACCTAGGGAACCTCTGAGTAATCCATCCGATGACTTTTCACCGATTGAATCGTCGCCCTTAAAACCCTGCGCGAATGCGCCGGGTCACATGTCTTTGGATACTCTGCGCCGGCCTTTGCCCGGCATCCTGTGGTGCCGGGGATGGCGGGCGCAGGAGTTCCGGTGTGTGGGCCGCTATTTGAGCAGCGCTGCCACCGCCTGAGCCACTTTGTCGGCGCTGAAACCGAAGTGTTGCATCAGTTCGCCGCCGGGTGCGGATTCGCCGAAGCTGCTCATGCCGACGATATCACCGTCGAAACCCACAAACTTATACCAATAGTCCCGGTGTCCCGCCTCCACAGCGACGCGGCTGCGCACGGACGAGGGCAATACCGACTCGCGGTAGGCCTGGTCCTGATCCATAAAGGCTTCGGCGCAGGGCATGGACACCACGCGGATTTTCCGGTCCGCCAGCTGTTTCCTGGCGGCCATGGCCAGTTCCACCTCGGAGCCGGTGGCGATGATGATGGCGTCCGGCACGCCGTCGCAGTCCGCCAGCACATAGCCGCCCTTTTCGATCTGCAGCAGCTGCGCCTGATCGCGCTGCTGGGGCGCCAGGCCCTGGCGGCTGAAAACCAGCGCACTGGGACCTTCGCTGCGGGTGACGGCCATTTTCCACGCCACGGCGGATTCGGTGGCATCGCAGGGGCGCCAGGTATACAGGTTGGGCGTTGAACGCAGCGCGGTCAGCTGTTCCACTGGCTGGTGGGTGGGGCCGTCCTCGCCCAGGCCGATGGAGTCGTGGGTGTAGACAAAGATTACGCGCTGCTTCATCAGCGCCGCCATGCGCACGGCGTTGCGGGCATACTCCATAAACATCAGGAAGGTTGCGCCGTAGGGCACAAAGCCACCGTGCAGCGCTATGCCATTCATAATGGCGCTCATGCCGAACTCGCGCACCCCGTAGTAGACATAATTGCCGCTGGCGTCGGTGGGAGTCACGCCTTTGGAGCCGGACCAGATGGTGAGGTTGGAGCCGGCCAGATCGGCGGAGCCGCCGAGAAATTCCGGCAGTAATGGGCCAAAGGCGTTGAGGGTATTCTGGCTGGCCTTGCGGGAGGCGATTTTGTCCCCCCGCTCCTGGCACTCCCGGATGTAGGCGTCCGCCTCGGCGGGGAAACTGGCCGGCAGTTCTCCGCTGATACGGCGTTCGAATTCGGCTGCCAGCTGCGGGAAGGCCTCCTGGTAGTCGGCGAAGATATCGCGCCACTCGTCCTCCTGCGCCTCGCCTTTGCCGCGGGCGTCCCAGCCTGTGTACACGGACTCGGGAATTTCGAAGGGGGGGTGGGTCCAGTTGATGGTCTCGCGCACCAGGGCGATTTCGTCCTCTCCCAGCGGTGCACCGTGGCACTCCTCGCGGCCCTGCTTGTTGGGGGAGCCGAAGCCGATCACGGTTTTGCAGCAGATGAGGGTGGGCCTGCCGGTCTCCGCCCGGGCCTCCTCAATGGCCGCTTTGATGGCCGTGTGGTCGTGGCCGTCCACACCCGCGATCACGTGCCAGCCGTAAGACTGGAAGCGCCCGGGGGTGTCATCGGTGAACCAGCCCTCTACCTCGCCGTCGATGGAAATACCGTTGTCGTCGTAGAAGGCGATCAACTTGCCCAGCTTCAGGGTACCCGCCAGGGAGCAGGCCTCGTGGGAGATCCCCTCCATCAGGCAGCCGTCGCCGAGGAAGCAGTAGGTGTGGTGATCCACCAGCTCGTAACCCGGGCGATTGAACTGTGCCGCCAGCACCTTCTCCGCCAGCGCCATGCCCACCGCATTGGTGATGCCCTGGCCCAGGGGGCCGGTGGTGGTCTCCACTCCCGGGGCATATCCGTACTCCGGGTGGCCCGGGGTCTTGGAGTGCAACTGGCGGAAGTTTTGCAGTTCCTCCAGGGGCAGATCGTAACCGGACAGGTGCAGCAGGGAGTAGAGCAGCATGGACCCGTGGCCGTTGGACAGTACGAAGCGGTCGCGGTCGGCCCAGTCCGGGTTGGCCGGGTTGTGCTTCAGGTAGTCGTTCCACAGCACTTCGGCGATGTCCGCCATGCCCATGGGAGCGCCGGGATGGCCGCTGTTGGCCTTCTGCACGGCATCCATGGAGAGGGCGCGGACGGCATTGGCCAGTTCGGTGCGGGACGGTTTTGGCGGGGTCATAAGGCTCAACTCTCCGGGTATCAGTTTGGGTCCGGGACCCGCGACCGGCCGGCCGCGGCAGGGAAAATGGGGGCGTATTCTCCCGCAATCGGCGCCGGTGCGCAAAGGCGGGGAGCCAATTTGCCCGCACGCCCCGGCTGATTCCATGTCGCCGGGGAGCGGGAGGTCCGGATCTTCATCAAAAAATATTTATAAAGCTATATCAAAGTTCTTTGATATATAGGATTGCCGCTGTTAGACTCGCCGTCATGTCCCAGTCCCCCGGCCCCCTGAGTGCCGCCGACCCGGTCGTTGGCACCGAGATCCCGCAGCTGGCCGCGCGCCTCAAGGCGGCAGCGGACCCCCTGCGCCTGGAGGTTCTGCGCCTGCTCAGCCAGGACTCCTACAGCGTGTTGGAACTCTGCCGCATGCTCAACCTGCGCCAGCCGGCCTTGAGCCACCACCTCAAGGTGCTGTCCCAGGCGGGGCTGGTGAGCAAGCGCCGCGAGGGCAACAACCTCTTTTACCGCCGCAGCAGTGACAACGGCATTTTAGGTCCGCTGTTCACCGGCCTGGATCAACTGCCGCTGTCGGCGGCGCGGGCGGAGGCGGTGGCGGCAGTGGCGGCGGAGCGGGCCGAGGCGTCGCGGCGTTTTTTTGCCGACTACGGTAACCGTTTCCGCGCGCAGCAGGAGTTGATTGCCGGTTACGAAGTATATGGGCCCCAGGTAGCACAATTGCTGAGCCCCGCAACTACCGCTGTGGAAGTGGGGCCGGGTGAGGGGGAGTTCCTGGCCGAGCTGGCGCCGCGCTTCGAGCGAGTGATGGCGCTGGATCTCTCCAGCACCATGCTGGCGCGCGCGCGACAGTTCGCCGACGACCAGGCGCTGGGGAATATCGATTTCGTGCACGGCGATACCCGCAAAGTGGCGGCGCGCCCGCGCAGCGTCGACACCATAGTGATGAACATGGTGTTGCACCACACCCCGGCGCCGGCCGAGATCTTCCGCGACCTGGCGGTGGCGCTGAAACCCGGCGGGCAACTGCTGGTGGCGGAGCTGCAGGCGCACAAACAGGACTGGGCGCGCGATGCCTGTGGCGACCTCTGGCTGGGGTTCGCCCCGGAGCAGCTGCACGACTGGGCGGTGGAGGCCGGCCTCGCCAGCGGCCGCAGCGTCTACAACGCATTGCGCAACGGCTTTCAGATTCAGATTCGAGAATTTATAAAACCGCCGCAGGCGGTATCAATGGAGAACTTCGCATGAGCGAGTACAGACTGTTCACCTCGGAATCGGTATCCGAGGGACACCCGGACAAAATCGCCGACCAGATTTCCGACGCGGTGCTGGACGCCCTGCTGGCCCGGGACAAATATGCCCGTGTGGCCTGTGAGACACTGGTCAAAACGGGTATCGCGGTGATTGCCGGCGAGATCTCCACCTCCGCCTGGGTGGACCTGGAAGACCTGGTGCGCCGGGTGATCACGGATATTGGCTACACCTCCTCGGACGTGGGCTACGACGGCGACACCTGCGGTGTTATCAACGTGATCGGCAAGCAGTCCATGGATATCGCCCAGGGCGTGGACCGCGCCAAGCCGGAAGACCAGGGTGCCGGCGACCAGGGCCTGATGTTCGGCTATGCCACCGATGAAACCCCCACCTTTATGCCGGCGCCGATCTATTTTGCGCACCGTCTGGTGGAGCGCCAGGCGGAGGCGCGCAAGTCCGGCCTGCTGCCGTGGCTGCGCCCCGATGCCAAGAGCCAGATTACTTTCCGCTACGACGACCAGGGTAAACCCTGCGCTATCGACGCGGTGGTGCTGTCCACCCAGCATAACCCCGATGTCAGCCAGGCGGATCTGCGCGAGGCGGTACTGGAGCTGATCATTCACCACACGCTGCCGCCGGAGTGGCTGCACGCCGGGACCAAATATCATATCAACCCCACCGGCAAGTTCGTCATCGGCGGCCCGGTTGGCGACTGCGGCCTCACCGGGCGCAAGATCATCGTCGATACCTACGGAGGTTCGGCGCGTCACGGTGGGGGTGCCTTCTCCGGTAAGGACCCGTCCAAAGTGGATCGCTCTGCCGCCTATGCGGGTCGCTATGTGGCCAAAAATATTGTCGCGGCGGGACTGGCCAAGCGCTGTGAAATACAGGTGTCCTACGCCATCGGCGTAGCCGAGCCCACTTCCGTTGCCATCAACACCTTCGGCACCGGCCGGGTCGGCGAGGACCGGTTGATCGAGCTGGTGCGCGAGCACTTCGATCTGCGTCCCTACGCAATTTCCCGCGCGCTGGACCTGCTGCACCCCATGTACCAGCTCACCGCCGCTTACGGACATTTCGGTCGCGAGCCCTTCGAGCACACCTACCATTGGAGCGACGGCAATAGTGACAAGCGCAGCGAAACCTTTGTGGCGTTTCCGTGGGAAAAAACCGACAAGGCGCAGGTCCTGCGCGATCACGCTGGTATTTAATTTTATTCACATGCGCGGGCAGTGCCCGCGCGGACAAGAACAGACAAGGTTTGGTAATGAATCAGATGAGCACCGAATTCAAAGACTTTAAAGTTGCCGATATCGCCCTGGCCGACTGGGGGCGCCGGGAAATCGAGATCGCCGAAGGGGAAATGCCGGCACTGATGACACTGCGCGCCAAGTACGAGGCCGAGCAGCCCTTGCAGGGCGCGCGCATCATGGGCTGCATCCATATGACCATCCAGACCGCGGTACTGATCGAAACCCTGGTCGCGCTCGGCGCACAGGTCCGCTGGTCCTCGTGCAATATTTTCTCCACCCAGGACCATGCGGCGGCGGCCATCGCCGCGCGGGGTATTCCGGTCTTCGCCTGGAAAGGTGAAACCGAGGAGGAGTACACCTGGTGCCTGGAGCGCACCGTGGGTGCCGATGTGGCCGGCTGGCAGCCCAATATGATTCTCGACGACGGCGGCGACCTCACCGAACTGCTGCACCGCAGCTACCCGGAAATCCTGGATCACTGCCACGGTGTCAGCGAAGAGACCACCACCGGCGTGCACCGTTTGCAGGAAATGTTGCGCGAAGGCACCCTCAAGGTCCCGGCGATCAACGTCAACGACTCCGTGACCAAGAGTAAAAACGACAACAAGTACGGCTGTCGCCACAGCCTCAACGACGCCATCAAGCGGGGCACCGACCATTTGCTGTCCGGGAAAAAAGCCCTGGTGATCGGCTACGGCGATGTGGGCAAGGGTTCCGCCGCCTCCCTGCGCCAGGAAGGTATGATTGTGAAGGTGTCGGAAGTGGATCCCATCTGTGCCATGCAGGCGTGCATGGACGGCTTCGAGTTGGTGTCCCCCTACGTCGACGGAATCAATACCGGCGGCACCGACGGCATCAACAGGGAACTGCTGGCCAACACTGATTTGCTGGTGACCACTACCGGCAATACCAATGTATGTGATGCGCCGATGCTACAGGCGCTCAAAAGCGGTGCCGTGGTCTGCAACATCGGCCACTTCGATAACGAAATAGACACCGCCTATATGCGCGAGCACTGGCAGTGGCAGGAAGTAAAGCCGCAGGTGCACAAGATAGTGCGCAATGCCGCCACCAACGACCACCTGCTGTTGCTGTCCGAAGGCCGGCTGGTAAACCTGGGCAACGCCACCGGACACCCGAGCCGTATTATGGACGGCTCTTTTGCCAACCAGGTGCTGGCCCAGATCCATCTGTACCGGGAAAAATTCGCCAACCTGCCGGCGGACCAGAAAACCTCCGCTCTATACGTGAAGGTTTTGCCCAAAAAGCTGGACGAGGAAGTGGCCCGCTATATGGTCGAGGGTTTCGGTGGTGTGATTACCCGCATGACCGGGGCCCAGGCCGACTATATCGGCGTATCCGTGGACGGACCCTACAAGCCCGAGAGTTACAAATACTAATCCACCGCTGACGCCGCTCGTGTAGGGCGGCGGCGCAGCGGGGCACCGGAAAGACAGCACCATGACCGATACACCCAGAATCAGCTTCGAGTTTTTCCCGCCCAAAACCCCCGAGGGGCGGGAGAGGCTGTATCAAACCCGCGCGACCCTGCAAGCGTTCCAGCCGGCGTTTTTCTCCGTCACCTATGGCGCCGGAGGCACCACCCGCGAAACCACCGCGGATATCGTCACCAACCTGTGCCGCGATGGTATCTCCATCGCGCCGCACCTCTCCTTCGGTGGCGACAATGAGGAAACGGTGCTGGGTCTACTCAACCAATATCGGGATGCCGGGGTGGACCGTATCGTCGCCCTGCGCGGGGACATGCCTTCCGGTATGGGTGCGGTGGCACAACTGGTGTACGCCAACGAGCTGGTCGCCTTTATCCGCCGCCACACCGGCGAACATTTCCACCTGGAAGTGGCTGCCTACCCGGAGATTCATCCCGAAGCGGAGACTTATGACGCCAATATCCGCTACCTGAAAGGGAAGTTTGAAGCGGGTGCCGACAGCGCCCTGACCCAGTATTTTTACAACCCCGACGCCTACTTCTATTTCCTCGATCAGTGCGACAGCGCCGGCATCGAAGCGCCCATCTATCCGGGTATCATGCCGATCGTCAACTTTGCCAATCTCGCCCGCTTTTCACGCAATTGCGGCGCGGAGATTCCGCGCTGGCTGCGCCTGCGCATGGAGCATTTCAGCAACCCGGACGATGCCCGCAAACTGGGCCAGGAAGTGGTGACCGACCTGTGCGAAACCCTGTTGGAGGGCGGCGCGCCGGGCCTGCATTTTTACACCATGAACCAGGCGCAGCCCACCGCGGAGATACTGAGCGCGTTGAGCCTCGATTAAGGGGCTGCCGGCGGAGTGGCCCGGACAGTCGAAAACTGTTTATTCCGTAGTCCGAGCTACCGGAGCTTGGGTTTTAGGGGCTGCCGGTCGAAATTGAGCACGCGGATGACCAGGCGGCGGTTTAGCCGCTGCCCTTCCGGTGTGCTGTCGTCGGCGATGGGCAGGGAAGCGCCGAATCCCTGTGCCTCTATGCGTTCCGCGTCTATGCCCCGCTCGATCAGAAAGCGTCCCACCCAGTCGGCGCGCCACTGGGACAGTTTGAGATTTTTGTCCGCTTCCCCCTCGCTGTCGGTGTGGGCCTCAATGGCGATGCGCAGACTGGGGTAGTCGCGCATAATCACCAGTAGCGCCTCTAGATCCCGCAGCGTATCCATGCGCGGCGCAGAGCCGCCCGTCCTGAATCTGACCCCCAGGGTAAATTCCCCATCCTGCACCCCGGAGCCGTTTCTCAGGTAACGCACCAGAGCGTCGCCCAGTGGTGCGGCCCGGCGCGCCGCCTTCTCACCCGCGCTGTCTGCCACCTTTTCCCGCGGCGTCAGCGGGTATACATATTTTTTGTGGGGGTCGTAGCAGCCGCCCAGGAAGAGAGTCCCGGCCAGTATCAGGATCGCGAGCGGAACAAACCGCGTCATTGGTATGCTTCCGAGTCAGAGATATTTGTAGTGTAGTCAGGCCACGGTTTTTCCGCCCTTATAGCCGGGGCTGGCCAAGCTGTGTGGAATAAGCTGCCACTCATTTATTGATCGATTTTTTTGACGGCCGGAAGAATACCCCTAGGGAACGTCTGAATAACTCAACAATCGCTACGGCAGTATCAGTATTTTCTGGTGCGGGCCTGAATTTGACCAAAACAACCCTGAGATTGTTTGTTTTTTCACCTGGAATCTACTTCTCAGCAGATTCCAGGTGCACTGGCC
>NZ_JBFLAB010000043.1:0-37200 GCF_040742695.1 Microbulbifer discodermiae
GAAGGCCGAGCTGCAGCGATTTATTCGTGTTCATAACCGCGATCTTGCCAAACCATTTAAATGGACAAAGAGCGCCGACACGATACTGGCTTCAGTGCGGCGAGCCAAAAATGTGTCACCTAATTAACCGCATGGCCCACTAGCCGGCGGCTGCGATATAATAAAAGTTCGCAATTGCCCAATAGGGTCCCAAGAGAGACATACTATCGAGCTATCTGCATCAGTTTTCCTGAAGTGGGAATAGCATGACTGAAGAAGACCCTGTCGATTGCCTGTCCTTGAAGAGGTGAGAGTTTAAGACGAGAGGAGCCCGTTCAATGAAAACCTCTGACTTGTTTGTCCGCGCTATGGAAGCTGAGGGCGTCGAATACGTTTTCGGTATTCCCGGGGAGGAAAACCTGGACCTGTTGGAGTCTTTACGCGGCTCAAAAATCAAGCTTATCCTCAACCGGCACGAACAGGCCGCCGGCTTTATGGCTGCGACTTACGGACGTCTCACCGGAAAATCAGGCGTCTGTATAGCCACCCTCGGACCCGGTGCTACCAACCTGGTAACAGCCGCAGCCTATGCCCAGCTCGGCGGTATGCCGATGGTTCTCGTCACTGGGCAAAAGCCCATAAAAAGTTCCAAACAGGGGCTGTTCCAGATTGTTGACATCGTCGGCATGATGCGCCCCCTCACCAAATTCACCAAAGCCATTGTTGGCGGCGACTATGTCCCCGCACTTGTTCGCGAGGCCTTCCGCCGCTCGGAGGAGGAGCGTCCCGGGGCCACTCATCTGGAATTCCCCGAGGATATTGCCCGGGAGCAATCCACCGAACCCGTACTGGAAACCAGTTATATTCGCAGACCCATCGCCGAGGACAAGGCAATTCGCAGGGCTGCAGACGCTATTACCGCTTCGCGAAAACCGCTGCTGCTGATCGGCGCCGGCGCTAATCGCAAACTCACTGCAAAAATGCTGCGTAAATTCGTCGAGAAGCTCGAAATCCCCACAGTGACCACTCAAATGGGAAAAGGCGTGATCGACGAGACGGGGCCCAACTTTATCGGGAATACAGCACTATCGGATGGGGATTTCGTGCACCGCGCGATTGAGCAGGCGGATCTGATTATCAACGTCGGCCACGACGTGGTGGAAAAACCTCCATTCCTGATGCGCCCCGGCGGCCCCGAGGTGGTACATATCAACTTTAGTTCCGCTCAGGTGGACCCTGTCTACTTCCCGCAAATAGAGGTGGTCGGCGATATCGCCAACAGCTTGTGGCAGCTCTATGAGCACTTGGAACCCCAGCAACACTGGAGCTTTTCCGACGCTCACCGCATTCGCACCGCTCTGCAAAAGCATATTCGGGAGTGCTCCAATAACAATAGCTTTCCCATTCGGCCCCAGCGGCTGGTGAGGGATGTGCGGGAGGTTATGCCGGAAAAAGGCATCATCGCGCTGGACAATGGCATGTACAAAATCTGGTTTGCCCGTAATTACCCGGCCCACGCTCCCAATACTGTCCTGCTGGACAACGCTCTCGCCACCATGGGAGCTGGCCTGCCATCCGCTATGGCCGCCAAGCTGGTTTTTCCCGACCGCCGGGTAGTCGCCATCTGCGGCGACGGCGGTTTTATGATGAACTCCCAGGAAATTGAGACCGCGGTACGCCTGAATCTAAACCTGATTGTATTGATACTACGGGATGATGCCTACGGAATGATCAAGTGGAAACAGGCCACAATGGAATTCCAGGATTTCGGCCTGGATTTTGGCAACCCCGACTTTGTTGCCTATGCAAATTCCTACGGCGCCCAGGGCCATAGGGTCGAAGCGACGGATGAACTAAAACCTCTGATCGAAAGTTGTTGTAAAGCAGGTGGAGTACACCTGATTGATGTTCCCGTGGATTACAGCCACAACGACCGCATTCTAAATCATGAAATTCCTGAGCTTTCCAGTAAACTTTAATTAGCTCAAATAATACTTACAAGCTGGAGAATTACCCAAGCAATAAAAATAAAAAAGGAGATAAACAAATCGGTTCCAACTTTACACAAGAAAAAAACTCTCCTTCCCCCGATCATAAAATTCAGAGACATGTCTGTACCTTCAAGTCGACACCAGAGTAACCTATGCAGCCATAAATGACTAGGAGCCGGGATCACGTGCCTGGACTGCGAACCGATCGTTTCTCATCATCAATCTAGCGGTGGTTTCGCTGGGCGTATTCTCACAGTGCCCACTGGTAGCTTGGTACAGTAGATGATTAGGTTAGTACATTTTCTACAAGCTGCCCGGGCCCCTAGTCTCTTTTATTTTCAAACTAAGCTGTAAAAGCTGTCCTTATCGACAATCAGAAGGGTACACCTCTTGTTTACCTCAAGAGCTAGCCTGCCTGAAACAATCAGCCACACTGCTACCAGCACAGTTAGCGTTTGGTAGCCTATTGGAGCTTACAAACTCAACTGTTGCTGGCCTTTAACTTATTGATTATAAATAATTTTTTATAGAATCTCGCAAACGACCCAATATCGGGGCCTATCCTACCGGCATTAGCTCAAGTACTTGCGAATTCATGTAATCGCATAGTTACGCCCCTCCTTCGACCAATATCCAAGGGTTAACAAATCTCTATCAAGGTAAAACGTGACCTTGATCACAAAATGAATAATAATTCGTTTACTTTCTTAAGTCGTCCAATATTATTAATATGCAATTTGTGACAAATAAGCATAAAAATGATTTTTATCTGGATGTTAAGCTTATGAAAACAACAAGAATGGCGGATCTGTTTTACACAAAGTACTCTCTCAATTTACTTCCTGGCTGTGGCACTAAATGTCTTGACTATAAAAGACGAAATAGTGACAGCTTTGACACTGAAAAAACTCTTCTCAACCAATTCACACAAGTGTTTTTCCCACCTTAATTCTCATAAGAAGCCCGGAGTCTTTACCTATACACACTGGCTACTAGCCTAGGTATTAAAAAGGCCGTAATTGACGGATTGGGCCCTCAAAGCGGCATATATCGCGACCCGTCTATTTTGACGCGGTTCGGCTGTCCCTTTCCCCCTGGGGGGACACAAAATAGATGGGTCGCGTCCAAATAAAATGGACACAAAATTTCGAAAAGTAATGTACTTTTTACAAAGAGCAAAATAAAAATATCGGTTTAATATTAGGACAACCAATCCTGAAAAGAAGCGATTTGTATTGGTTGGGCATCACTCTATACCCTGTCGTACGAATCGTGAAAATTCAGGCCTAATAGAGCCTTTTAGCCAACTCCTGTACTACAAACTATGGTTTTAATTATGATATCTACTTCAGCGCCTCTGTCATTGTTAGAAAACCTATATTTATAAATTCAAACAATTTTCAGATCGATAAAACAGGCTGGTTCTATGTAATCCGGTAGCAGTGGGCTTCATCCCCTCAAAATGCAACACCCTAAATCCGGCAGCTTTACCGATATCGATAGATTCCATATATTTTTCTCGTGCAGAATCATCTAAAAGAATTACACCATCATCCGTTAAGCATGATAAGCTTTGCTTAAAACAATTAACCCTATCCCTTCCATCGATAATCACCAGTTGGAATTTTCGATCGAATTGCTTGATCGTTCGGCAATATTTTCCATCTTCATCAGCGGGCTGCAGCGTCACGCTAGCGTTTTCCGGCAATTGTTTCGCTATAACTTCAAACCACTTTGGATTATCCTCTACGCTTTGTACCGAGACCACTCGCTCCGCATAAAATAGAGTCGAAAAGCCGCTGCCAAATTCAAACACAGACAGGTTGCTGCTCAAGCGCTCCCTTAGGAATTGTATGACCGAATAATTCATCCACGGCACTGCATTGCCTTCCGCGTCACAGGGATAACCTCGCTTATAGGATTCAAGGTATCCGGTAACCCGAAGATAAGAAGAATTTCGAAATGTTAACTTGCGAGCAGCAATAAATCGCCAAAAAGGGTTTGCCACAGTATTTAAAAACCCGTAACTACCATTGGGTCGATTATAGCCATATGGCGCCAAAAGCTTCAAGTCAACATTCCAGATTCTGCGTCATAGGCAAAAGGGCGGTATCCCATGGACAGACCTAATCTCGGCGCCAACTGCCCTTCCACTCCCCCTTCACCACACTCGCCCCTCAATCCTCCGCGTCACCATCCAATCTCGACGAAATACTGGCAAGCCAGCGCCTAAGTGTCTTTTCATCGGTAGAACTGACCCCATCCGTCAGTTCATTCTCAACAGCCTTCACACACTCTTTTGCTATCGCCAGGAGCTTTAGCCCGCTATCCGTCAATACCAGCTGTTGAATGCGGCCATGGACTGCATGGGGAACCCGCGCGACAGTGTCAGCCTTCACCAGATTACTGATGATAACGCTCACTGTTTGCGGTGTCAGAAATGTCAGTCTGGCGATATCAGCACTCGAAAGGCCCGGGTAGGCGGCGATCATAGTCATCACCGAAAATTGGGGTGGCGTTATAGCGAGATCATCCAGCTGGCGTGCCAGATGGACTTGGTAAGCGTGCGCAGCCTGGCGCAGCAAATAGCCGACATAGCCAGCCTCTCCACGTTTGCCCTCTCCAGGCGCGGGGAGGCCGGAGACCTGTTCCATATTGGACTTGCACATAATATCAAAGTTCTTATATAATGATCGAGCTCTTATACTATAGATAAAGATCCTCTATGCCAAATGAAGCCAAGACAATGACTTATGACGCATTCAGAAGAACCCAGAAAACCGCTCATGATGCACTGATCGCACTTGGGAAGAGCGTTGATGAGGGTGGCCTTGAAAAAGACTTGACCGAACTGGTAAAGCTGCGTGTCTCGCAGATTAACAGCTGTGCGTTCTGCATCCAACTTCATCTAAACATTGCACGCAAGCTCGGGGTCGATGAAGTCAAACTTGGACTCCTGGCCGCCTGGCGCGAAGCCGGTGTCTTCTCTGCACGCGAGCAAGCCGCATTGAACTGGGCGGAACAGCTCACACAGTTCGAGGACAAGAGTACCAGCGAGGCCGAACAGCAATATCTTCGTGAAAGCTTTCAGGAACATGAGATAGTACTTTTGGCGGTCACCATTGGAACTATCAACGCCTGGAATCGCATCGCACGCGGCCTGGTTTTCCACCCACCTGCCTCCTAAAGAGACCAGCGCAGATCCCTTCGCCGCCAATATTCCAGAGTAACCCGATGTATTGGGTAAACGCATCGGCGCCAGAGTCAAAGGAGCAGAAACCCCGAAATTGCGAAGCAAGTACCAGGCTGAAAAGAAGCTGGCCCAACCAGGCAACTCACTGTCAGCCTACTCCGTGGTGCCCGGGAAGTGCGCCTGGAGGAGATAGGGTGGGACAGATATTTCTGGCTGCTTGCCGGGATATGGATCGATAGGCAACAACTGGAACAGCTGGCTATAGGTGCTGGCGTTGCGTATAAGTATCATTGAAGTATAGTGATTCAGACTTGATCTCACAATTACTGATTTCTCGGAAGACGTCTGTTAGGCCAGGTTCAGTTCGCGAACTTTTCACTCCAAACCTGTCTGCCATCACGTAAGTTTCTCATTGGCGCTCTGCCGCAGTACTTTTTATCTTGATGGCTGCATTCATTGTGGTAGTAATCCAGCAAGTTGCCCAGATCAACTTGTAATTCTTCGATCTTTTTGGCCACAGGAGTATCAACTTTAAAATTGAGCGTCTTTATCTACTTCAACGAGTTCACATTTGCGTGTAAATTCATCAAGCTTATCAATAACCAAAATATTATCTTCGCTAGAGAGTGATGATTGAGGACAGCTACCTACGTAAACAGAGTAAGCTTTTTCATTTAAATCAATTAACCATCCATTTTGTATTTCAATCGTATTTTTGGCAATTTTATAGCCAGTTGTATAGTTCCATGGCATACCGCCACTGGCATCTGATTCAGTGAGCCCAAATATTAGCCAATCATTTGTATGTCCCAGATAATGCAAATTATGGATGGCGCTCAATTTAATCTCATAGAAATCTTCAATACTTTCTTTACTAATTAAGAGATGCCTCGTGCCCGATGCATAGATGTTTGAAGAAATTAAGAAACTAAGGGCAAGAACTAAATAGCGCATATTTTATAGGTACATTGGCTTTACTTATGGTTCAATTGTACCATAGGGATTAGAAGGGTAACACTACTGAAATTAGCTGCAAAAACTCTTTGCGGTGAAGAATTCTCTCTATGTAATACGCCGCTCTCAAGGAGACCAGACATCCTTTAGATGGACTAGTTCAGACGGGCTGTTGAAAAAGTCCTGAATTTCTTGTTTTAGCGTGTTCGGTCTTGGATAATATTTCTGGGGCCGACTTGGAGGAAAGCCATGCAGGGACGCACTCAGTTTCAACCAGAGTTGTTTCACACGGTCAACCTCGACGATTTCGTACCGCAGAACCATCTTCTCCGTAAGATCGACGCCGTATTGGATCTTGAATTTATCTATGATCTGACGTCACCATTGTACTGCCCCGACGGTGAATTTGTATACGATAATCGGAGCGATAGATATCGATGTCCAGATGGTCACTGGATGTAACCCTACGACAAACCAGAAAGAATATTATAAAACGGTATCGTATTTTGGGAGGACATTGTAAGATCTGCTCGATGCGATCAGCCTGTTTACCTGATTCACAGAAAAACCGAGCCCGCTTCGTATACAGGAGTCTTCACCAGAGCCATATAGACAAGGTCCGCCGCAGGCAAAGTACCAGACTCTTCAAATCCAAACTGACGGAGCGAGCCTGAAAAGTGGAAGGGCCGTTCGGGGAGGCGAAAGATAACTATTGTTTCCGACGAACCAAATACTGAGGATTGGCAAATGCTCAAATTCAGTTTTACCTGACCGCACTGACGCAAAACCTCAAACGGGTGGCAGCGATGAACCCATTTTTGCGCAAATTAGCGATTAAAATTGTAAATATGGCTTCCTGGAGGGTCGCCCAGGGCGTCTGGGTAAAAAATGATGGCTATCGCCTGGAACTCCTTCCAACGGCAGTCGTGTGGTAAGCGCATTGGGAAGTCGGGTAATAAGAGAAAAATGGGTGGTTTTTCAACAGCCCGTCTGAACTACTACACATTAAAAAAGGAAGAGAAGAATTGATTTGTTTTCTCTCCATGCTTTCAAAATCCAACCATTCATTCTATTGCTCCTAATTTTACTGCTCATCGACCGTTGTTTGGCAAAAAATTTTATACACGCATATTCTCATGAATTCGTTTATCAACAATTATTATAAGGCCATTCTATGCAAGCTTTTGGTTCCAGGTCGACATCTGCTTAAACCAAAGAAAATACACTTGAATCCATACAGGCAGGCCGTAAAAATCGCCGTACAAACCGATGTACAGAATTCAACCACTCTGCCCTTTCATAAATGCAGGACCACCTGTCGCACAGTATGCGAACGGCGGTGCTCCCAGAGATAAATGCCCTGCCAGCTACCCAGCAACAAGCGCCCATTTTGGAAGGGAATGGACAGGCTGCTGGCGGTGAGGGCGGCTTTGATATGGGCGGGCATATCGTCCGCGCCCTCCAGGGTATGTGTATACAGGGGGTCGTTCTCGGGCACCAGCCGGTTTAGCCATTGCTCCAAATCGACACGCGCGGACGGATCGGCGTTCTCCTGAATCAACAGACTGGCCGAGGTGTGCTGGATAAACAGGCTGCAGAGCCCTTCCTGCACTCCCTGGGCAGCGATCCAGTTACCCACCTTGGCGGTAAACTCGTGCAGGCCCTGCCCCCGCACCGCGATTTCAATCCGTCCGACCGGCATTGCGCCCTCCGTCACTTTTGCTTCGCCGCTGATAGCAGCACCTTTGACTGCTATAATCCGCGCCTCTATCGACAATCCCATCACCTGACCAGAACTCAGCATGGCCCTGCACCGCGTAAATATCGACCACTATGCCTCACAACTGGAACAAAAGGCGGCGCGCCTGCGGGATGCCTACCGCCGGTTTACCCATCTGGCGCCGGAGATTCACCCCTCCCCTCCCATCCACTACCGGCTGCGGGCCGAATTCAAGATCTGGCACGAGAAACGCAAGGCACACTATGCCATGTATCGACCGGGAGAGTACAAGCAACCTTTCGTGATCGAGGAGTTTCAGGTGGGCTCACTTTTGATGAACCAGTTGATGCCACAGGTGATGGCGGCGGTCAACAGCAGTGAAACCCTCCGACAGCGCCTTTTCTCGGCGGAGTTCCTCACCACCCTGAGCGGCGATGCACTGGTGACACTGATCTATCACAAAAAGCTCGACCAGTCCTGGGAGGCCGAGGCCAGAGCACTCCAAAACCAACTGGGATTTCCGGTTTTGGGACGTTCGCGCAAACAGAAACTGGTACTGGAAAGAGATTATGTCACCGAGAAACTGCAAATCGGCGACCGGAGCTATGAGTACAAACAGGTAGAGGGCAGTTTCACCCAGCCCAATGGCGCCGTCTGCCGCTCCATGATCGGTTGGACCAAGGACGTCTGTTCTGGCAGCGAGGGTGACCTGCTGGAACTCTACTGTGGCAACGGCAATTTCACGATTCCGCTGTGCGAGCATTTTACCAGGGTGCTGGCGACGGAAATCTCAAAAGTCTCGGTTCTGGCGGCGCAGGAAAATATCCGCGCAAACGGTGTAACCAATCTGGCGGTAGCGCGGCTTTCCAGCGAGGAACTGACCCAGGCCATCGACAAGGTGCGCCCTTTTCGGCGCCTGAGGGATATCGACCTGGACAGCTACGATTTTTCCACCGTATTGGTGGACCCGCCGCGAGCGGGTCTGGATCCGGATACCTGCGCCATGCTGGCGCGGTTCCCCAGGATTCTCTATATCTCCTGTAACCCCGAGACACAACTGGAAAACCTGGAACGGCTCAGCGGAACCCATCGCATAGCGCGTTTCGCATTATTTGACCAGTTTCCCTATACGGATCACACAGAGACAGGTCTGCTACTGGTAAGAAAATAGAACGGCGAAAAACACAGCGAGGATCGCTGGCAGGAGGCAGATCTCGCTGCCAGAGCGCACCGCAAGTCTATCCGGTTTCGGGACGGTCAAAATTCCGCGTGCTGAGCCTGCGCGCCGCATCCAGGGCAAAATCCCGATATTCGGCCTCCAGTGCGGCCATTTCCTGTTCATACTGGAATTGTTTTTTACGCGAGAGTTTTTGCCATTCCTGCAGAATGGGAATATGGCCGGCCTTGTCCGCCACAGTAAAGAAAACGGCAAACTCGTCCCGCACTGATTGCTCCAGCTGCAACGCGTCCATTAACACACGAATGCGGATCGAGGCTTCGATCAGCCCTACACCATCGTTCAGCAGAGTGCGCGCCAATATCTGGATACTTTCAATGAGATTTCTGCGCTGTGCGGCGACACCCTTCTCCAGGGCCTCCAATTGCGCCGCCTGCCGGCGCTGTGCCAACTGCAGTTTGCGCCAATAAAATCCGGCCACTACCGCCAGGCCGAATACAATCGCGGCGGCTACAATCAATACCCAGGCCGGGAAAATCGCCATTCATTACCTCCAGTCGTTTGTTAAAAAGGTGTTATTCACCCGACCGCTCAATAAGTTGCCGGGTTAGTGCGGCCAAGGGAGATGCCGCCGCCGGTCGGAGGCCGGCGCAGGCTTTTGAAAGACAAGGGGCCATACGGCGCGACTGCGCCTTGCTGGTGAACCCGACACAAAGCCTGGAGTTGCACCGAATCAATCAGAGGCCCCCTGGCAGATAGTTGAAAAAAGCTTCCTGCCAGTTTCAAAACACGAAAAGCGAAAAATATGATTTTCACTTTTCTCGCAAAATCAACAACTCACGCGTCGCCGGTTTTGCCGGAACAGCCATATTCCGGTACCAGGCATCAAAATTCCTCGAATTTCAACAGCCTGCTAAAGCCAGGCTTGTAGCAATACCAGACCGGCACTGGCACTCACAATACAGCAGAGCGTACTCAGGGCGACAATATTCGCCGCCAGCTGACTATTGCCGCCCATGGCGCGCGCCATGATAAACGAAACCGTGGCCGCGGGCGTAGCCCCCATCAAGAACAGCACCCCCATGGCCTGGGGCGGCAGCTGCAGCAGCCAGCCGCAGCCGAGTAAAACCGCTGGCACAGCGACCAGCTTGAAAACACAGGCACCGACTGCGGCCAGGGTACTGCGGCGCAACAGGCTGAAATCGAGACTGGCGCCGATACACAGGAGGGCCAGTGGCAATGTCATAGAGGCCAGATAGTGTCCGGTCTGCAGCGCAATCTGCGGCAGTGACAGCGCAAATTGTTTTGCCAGCAGCGCCAGCACAATGGCCAGAATCAGCGGATTGCGCAGTATATCAAGGGTCAGACTTCGCCAGCTCCAGGTATTCCCGCGCCGGTCGTACACCGCAAACAGGGTGACGGCGGCAAGGTTGTACAGAATGGTGACCACTGCCATCAGCAGGGCCGCCTGGGCCAGACCACTGGAACCATAGGCATTGAATGCCCAGGCTATGCCGACAATACCCAAGTTGCCGCGAAAGCCCCCCTGGATAAACACACTGCGGTCACTCCGCGCTACCGGGCGCGCCGCCAGCCAGGCCAGAGGCAGTGTCAACAGGGTTCCCAGCAGGCCGGCGAGTAGCAGCGGTGTCTCCTCAGAGAGCTGGGCGTCGGCGGTAAAAATATTGACAAACAGGAGGACCGGCAGGGTAACCAGGAACACCAGTCGGGTGGCGCCGTCGACAAAGGCAGCGCTCAGCAGTTTCGCCCGCGCCAGGCCATAACCCACCAGCAGTGTGAGAAAAATAGGCCCGGTGACGGAAAATGCAAAGGCAAGGGTTTCCATTGGAAGTCAGGCTTACCCCCCGCAGCGCCGGCGGGCTCGGGTCCGGCATTTACGCTGGGGTGCGGCGCACCGGCCCTGAGTTTCCCGGCGCGAACAGCCGATCAGTGGCGGGAAGGGGTTCACCGCAGTGGCAACAGCCGGCTCGGCACCGGCCTCAGGGGATAAAGAGAACATCTCTGGCACTGGAATTTGAGGTATCCTATGGAGGCTGGTTTCGCAGTTGGAAATCAGTCTGGACACCAGGGTCACCTATGGGTAGCGAAAGCATAGATTGTAACAACGGCAGCACAGTGCACCCAAGTGCGCTGATCTTCGACTCGGGAGTCGGCGCCATTAGCATCGCGCGGGAGCTCCGCCGGCTGCTGCCCGGATTGACCCTGCACTTCGGCATAGACAACGGTTTTTACCCCTATGGCGACAAAGGAGAGGCAGAACTTCGCCCCCGCATCGTGGACACCGCCTGCGCGATGATGACACACACCGGGGCCGATATTCTGGTTATCGGCTGCAATACCGCCAGTACCCTGGCCCTGCCGCCGCTGCGCGAGTGCCTTCCCCAGCCGGTGGTGGGAGTGGTGCCGGCGGTCAAGCCGGCGGCTTCCACCAGCCGCAGTGGCACCATCGCCCTGATCGCCACCGAGGGAACGGTAAATCGCAAATACACCCGGGAGTTGATTCGGGAATTTGCCAACGGCTGCCAGGTGATCAATGTGCCGGCACCGGAACTGGTGCCCCTGGCGGAGGCCAAGCTGCGGGGGGAAACCCTGTCGGCCAGTGACCTGAACCCGGTGATCAGCCGCATCTTCGACGCCCCGGGGGGCGATCACATCGACATAGCCGTGTTGGCCTGTACCCACTTTCCACTGTTGCGAACGGAGCTGGAACGCTGGGCGCCGCGCCCTATCCATTGGTTGGATTCAGGTGCGGCCATAGCCCGCCGGGTGGACTGGTGCCTGCAACAGCTGGGTGTGTCGGCCGGCGGGAAGGCGCAACCGGGGCTGCTGCTGACCAGCGCCGAAGATCCGGATGCGGTGGTCCGGGGCGCCTTCAATGAATTTGCGCTGAGGGCTGTCCAGGTTTCCGGTTGACAGCCGGCGCACAAAACACGACCGTAGCCCCTTCTTCTCCGCTTCTCTGCAGGCTGAACAAAGCGCATGCTCACAACGGCATTTCCGGTACTGGATATTCTGCGGCAGCTGCCTCCCGGGGGCCTGCTACTGACCCCCAACAACCGCCTCCGCAACCGCTGCCAGCAACTGTTCGCAAGCGCACAAAAACCCGGCGCAAGCTGGTCCCCCCCACCGGTGGAATCCCTGCAGGGCTGGTTCGAAAAACTCTGGCTGACACTGCAGCAACAGGGCTGGGGCCCGGCGCTGCGGCAGGTGCTGAACCGGGAGCAGCGCGAACTGCTGTGGCGCCGCGCCCTGGACCAGGGCCTGACTCAGCAG
The DNA here is from genome assembly GCF_040742695.1 of Microbulbifer discodermiae. Lineage (NCBI taxonomy): Bacteria > Pseudomonadati > Pseudomonadota > Gammaproteobacteria > Cellvibrionales > Microbulbiferaceae > Microbulbifer > Microbulbifer discodermiae. Next base: position 12,309 of record NZ_JBFLAB010000043.1, read on the forward strand.
CTGCTGAACAGCCAGCGGCTGTGCGGTTACGCGGACACTGCCCTGGCCCAGTTGATCCAGTGGCAACTGGTTGAAGACATCGAAAGGCCTGACCGGGATTTAGAGCCGCTGCTGGATCAGTTTGCGCTGTCGTTGAGCCGCGATGACTTGCCGCTGTTGAAGCTACTGGAATCCTTTGCGTATTTGCTGCACAGCGACAATGCGATCACCCCGGATCAGCGCGACCAGCTTCTATTGCGGGCGTTTCGCGAGGGGGAACTGTCGCGCCTGCCGCGCATCGATACGGCTGGTTTCGCGCAGATTTCTCCGCTGGCGCGGCAGATACTGGGTGCCGCTGCTGAAGAGGTGGTGGCGCAATTGCCCCAGCCGCGTGCGGCCCAGTGCCACAGGGCCCCGTGCCGGGACCTGAAACAGGAACTGGAACAGGCCGCACGCTGGGTAGCGGCGAAACTGCGCCACAATCCCCGCGCCGGCATCGGCGTAGTGGTCAACAATCTGGGGCAGTGCCGCGCCGAGGTGGAAGCCATCTTCACCCGGGTACTGGAACCGCAGTTTTTCGACCCGGCACAGCCACGCTATACCCTGCCGTTTAATTTCTCCGCCGGCACGCCTCTGGCACAGACTCCTGTCGGCAGCGCCGCGTTACAACTACTGGAGCTACTTCAGGAGGAGTGCAGTTATTCGCAACTGCGCAACCTGCTGTTCGCGCCCTTTTTGGGGGATGACGGGGAGGTGTGGTTGCGCGCCGCTCTGCTGCGGCGCCTGCAAAAGCTGGAACTGCGCCGGATCGATGGCGCCACCCTGCGCTACTGGGCCCAGCGCACGGCCGAGCAGCTGGGCGGGGAATCGCCGCAATTGCCCCTGCAACTGGAGCGCCTCGGCGAATGGCAGCGGCGCTGGCACCGGGCGCCGGCGGAGATCTGGGCCAGGCGTTTCAGCGATGTGCTGTCCCTGCTGCAGTGGCCCGGCCCCCGCACGCCGGACAGCCAGGAGTATCAGCAGTTGCGACTCTGGGAAACCGCGCTGGAGGAGCTGGCTGCGCTGTCCGCCTTCGCCGGCCTGCTCTCCCTTAATCAGGCCCTGCAGCAGCTGCGCCAGATCGCCAAGCGCACGCCATTCCAGGCGGAGACCCGCGACGGACCGGTGCAGATCCTGGGGGTATTGGAAGCCGGTGGCCTGGCATTCGATCACCTGCGCCTGGTGGGCTTCGGCCAGTCGCAGTGGCCTCCTGCCCCAGCCCCCAATCCCCTGCTTCCGCTGCAGTGGCAAAAGCACTGGAAAATGCCCCGCGCCAGCGCCGAACGGGAACTGGAGCTGGCCCGTGAATTGAGCGAAGAATTGTTGCAGGCCAGCCCCGACGTGGTTGTCAGCTATGTTTCCGAAGAGGACGGTGTGGCGCAGGGTCTCAGCAGCCTGTTCGGTACTCCGGCTGTGGCCGGGGGAGTGGATACGGATGCCCTCGACACACACTGCCGGCTACTGGCCACCAGTGTTTCGCTGCAGTCCGCCGGAGAGGCGTCGCTGCCGCCATTGACCCCGGCGGAGTGTGAAGCGGTGCGCGGCGGCGCTGGCGTATTGAAAGCCCAGGCCCTGTGCCCGCTCAACGCGCAATTGCGCTACCGCCTGGGCGCCATCGCCGCAGCCAGGCCGGGGATTGGCCTCAGCCCCGCGGCAAGGGGCAGTATCGTGCACCAGGTGCTAGCGGAGTTCTGGCAGGCATGCGGCGATTCCGCCCGGCTGTGCCAGCTGCAACCGCAGGCCCGGCAGACCCTGCTGGAAACGGCAATAGACAGCGCCCTGCGCGTGCCGGGCCGGCAGTACCGGCACCTGCCGGCCGGTTTCTGGATTACAGAAAAGGAGCGCCTATTGCGACTGATGGATCAATGGCTGGCGGTGGAAACGGCGCGCCCGGCTTTCTCGGTGACAGAAGTGGAGTGGGAACAGCAAGTGGAAATCGGTGGACTCCACTTTACGCTGCGGCTGGACCGTCTCGACCAGCTGGCCGGCGGCGAACAACTGGTGATCGATTACAAGACCGGCCTGCCCAGCCTCAGCGATTGGTTGCAGGAGCGGGTCCGCGACCCACAGCTGCCGCTGTACGCCCTCTGCCAGCCCGGGGCCCGGGCTCTGGCGTTCGGCCAGGTGCGCCAGGGCGGCTGCCGGTGGATAGGCTGTGGCGATCTGCGTCAGCCCATCGAGGGGATCAAGTCCGTAGCTGAAGCGGGGGGGGATTTGCCCGCTGCCGACTGGGAAGCACTGACCGGGCACTGGCGGAGTGCACTTGAGACACTGGCGGACGAGTATCGGCGGGGTGTCGCCACCCTGGTGTTTGACCGGCCCCAGGACAACCTGCAACAGAGTGACCTCTGGCCCCTGAACCGATGGCCGGAACGGGCCCAGGCACCGGCATGAACCGGGCCATCAACAAGCCGGTGCCACAGCCCGCCGATACCCAGGCGCGCCGCCGGGCACTGGATATCAGCGCCAGTTTCGCCGTGTCCGCACCCGCCGGCTCGGGTAAAACCGGTCTGCTCACCCAGCGGATGCTGAAACTGCTGGCCCACTGCCAGCAGCCGGAAGAGGTGCTGGCCATCACTTTCACCCGCAAAGCCGCGGGGGAAATGCGCGAGCGAGTGGTCGAGGCCCTCCGCCGGGCGCGGGATAACCCCCGCCCCCAAAGCCCGCACGAAGCCGTCACCTGGGAACTGGCGACGCAGCTGCTGGCGCGGGACCAGCAGCAGGGCTGGCAGCTTCTGCAGATGCCACAACGCCTGCGGATACAAACCATCGACGGTCTCTGCCGCAGCCTCGCCGTACAATTGCCGATCGAGAGCGGCCTCGGCGCGCCGGGAGACCCACTGGAACAGACCGAGACCGCATTTGAGCTGGCAATAGTGAATCTGCTCGAGGTGCTCGACGAGGAGACCGAGGGTCCGTTGGCACAAGTACTGTTGCATCTGGACAACGACCTGGGCCAGTTCCACAAGCTGTTGCAGATTCTGCTGGGCAATCGCGAACAGTGGCTGCCCTCTCTCCTCAGTGTGGGCACAGAGGGTGCGCGGGATTATTTTCATTTCGTTATCGACGAACTGATCGTTGAAAACCTGCAGCAACTGAGCACACAGCTGTGCGGACTGGCGGGGGAGCTGCTGGTGCTGGCCGATTACGCTGGCACCAATCTGGCCCGGACACACCCGGAGCACCCGATCGCCGGTTGCGCAGGTATAACCGAATTGCCCGCCACAGAGGTGGAGGCTCTGAGTCTGTGGACAGCACTGACCGACCTGCTGGTGACCAGGGAAGGCAAATGGCGCAGCGCGGTGGACAAGCGCATCGGCTTCCCCCCGGGCGATCGGAAAGATCCGGCCACCGCAAACGCCAAGGAGTACAAGGCGCGGTTTAAAGCGCTGCTGGCGGAACTGGCGGACAGACCGGACCTGCTCGGCGCGATTATCGAAGTGCGCAAGCTTCCCGGTAGACTGGCACCGGGTCAGTGGCAGCTACTGCAGGCCCTCGGCCAGGTATTGCCCAGGCTGGTGGCGGAATTGAAACTGGTATTCCAACAGCTGGGAGCCACCGACTATACCGAAGTGGCCCAAGCGGCCCTACTGGCCCTGGGCAGCAGCGATACCCCCACTGACCTAGCCCTGAAGATGGATGTCCAAACCCGGCATATCCTGGTGGACGAATTTCAGGACACATCCCAGCTGCAACTGCAGCTGCTGGAAAAACTGACCGCCGGCTGGGAAGCGGGTGACGGCCGTACTCTGTTTATCGTCGGCGACGGGATGCAGTCCTGTTATGGCTTCCGCAATGCCAATGTGGGGATCTTTCTCAACGCCCGCGCGGGGGGCATAGGTACCGTCGCCCTTCAGCCGCTGGACCTGGCGGTGAACTTCCGCTCCAACGCCGCAGTGGTCGACTGGGTCAACAGGATTTTCCAGCGGGCCTTTCCCGCGCGGGACAATATCAGCCGGGGCGCGGTCCGCTATTTGCCTTCGCGCACACCGGAGGGCGGCGAAGGCCCCGGCCTGGAACCGGCGGTGAGTTTCCACGGCTGTATCAACGATGCCAGCCGTGCTTGCGAAGCGCGGCAAGTGGTGGCACTGGTGCAGCGGCTGCGACAACAGGATCCCCAGGGGCGCATCGCCATACTGGTGCGCAAGAAGAAACATCTGCAGCGAATACTGCCGGCACTACACTCAGCGGGGATCGAGTTCCAGGCACCTGATCTGGCACCCCTGGCCAGCAAAATGACGGTTCTGGACCTGTTAAGCCTGACCCGCGCCCTGCTGGACCCCAGTGACAGAATCAGCTGGCTGTCGCTGCTGCGCGCCCCCTGGTGCGGCCTGCTGCTGCCGGATCTGTACGCAGTGGCAAAGTGGCGCAACGAGGGCCTGCCCCCCACCGACCCGGCGGCCTGCCCCCTGCTGTTGGCGCTCCGCGAGGCGGAACAGATTCCCCTGGTCAGCGACGACGGACGCGCACGCCTGAAACATCTTGCGGCACCCGTGTCCCAGGCCTGGCGGGAACGCGGGCGAAAACCCCTACGCAGCTGGATCGAGGGTTTGTGGCTGGCACTGGGTGGACCGGCCACCGTGGCCCACAAGGCCGACCTGGACAATGTGCAGGATTTCTTTCAGCTGCTGCAGGAGTTCGATAGCGGCGTCGGCATTTCTGACTGGGAGTCGTTTCAAATCGCCCTGGAAAAGCGCTTCGCCCGCCCCGGTGATAGTGCGGGCGTCCAGGTCATGACGATCCACAAGTCAAAAGGCCTGGAGTTCGAGCATGTGCTGATTCCCGGGCTGGACCAGGGTGGCAAGCCCTCCGGAGATCAGTTGCTGCGCTGGACGGAATGGCTCAACACTGCGGGGGAGAGCCGCTTTTTGCTGGCACCCAAAAATGCGCGCGGCGACGCGGATCCGCTGTTCGATTTCCTCAAATACGACAACGGTGAACGGGAGCGTCTGGAGGGTACCCGCCTGCTCTATGTTGGCTGTACCCGCGCCATCGATTCTCTGCACCTGCTCGCCTGCGCAAAACGAAACGAGAAACAAATACAGCCGCTGGCTCCCTCAAGGGCTTCCCTGCTGGCCGCCATCTGGCCATCGGTTGTCACGGGTGAAGGGGCCGGCTGGTGTCACTGGCTGGAAGCGGAGAATGACGACGATGACGTCGATGCCCCCGCCCCAAACCACGACTATTTGCTGCGGTTGCCCTCACAGTGGCAGGTTCCTGCCCTCCCCCGCGGTGAGCTGTTGGCCGCTTTCCGCACCGAGGATTACCAACCCAGGCAAAGTGACGAGGACAACCTTCCGGAATTGGGGCAAGTGGCCCAGCGCTGGCTGCGCCATACCGGCACCGTCGCCCACGAGACCCTGGCCACCATCGCCACCTCAGAGCTGTACCAGTGGGACCAGCAGCGGGTCCAGGCACAGAAGCCGCTGTGGCAGTTGCGGCTGAAGCAACTGGGACTCAGCGGAGACGACCTGCAAAACGCGCTGGCCAAAGTGGAGCTGGCGGTGCGCAATACGCTCCAATGCGAAACTGGGCGCTGGCTGCTGGATCCGAATCACGGCGAGTCCGCCTGTGAACTGGAACTGCACAGCGGCGGCCAACAACTCCGCCGATCGATTATTGATCGTACCTTTATCGATGAAGGAATACGCTGGATTGTGGACTACAAGACCGCCGAACCACCGGCGGGCGAGTCCGAGGAGCAGTTCCTGGCTGCACAGCTGGAAAAGTACCGGGCGCAGCTGGAGGGATACCGGCGGCTGATGATTGCGCGGGGCGAGCGCAATATCCGCTGCGCACTGTATTTCCCACTGTTAAAACAACTGGTGAGACTCCGGGGCCAGGGAACCTTTGATTAATTCAGTTAGTGTCAACAGACCCTGGGTGTCAGCCCCGACCAGGGTTATTTGGTTGCAAATGAAACACTCGCCCAGTGTCCCGCCGGTGGTTAGGATAGCACTCCCTATTTCGCGCTCCTCTGTCCCTGCGGTCGACACCCCCCGGGCAAGGTGCCGGATACCCCCAGAAATCCACTAAATACCGACAGCCATGGCCACACAGCAGTTTGACGATTTAAATGTACTCTCCCAGGAGATCCTGATCAGCCCCGAGCAGCTCAAAAATGAACTGCCGGTAAGCGCGGCAGCGGAAGCCAGTGTAGCCCGCGGGCGCACTGCCGTGCGCAATATTCTCAACCGCAGGGATCACCGCCTGATGGTGGTGATCGGACCCTGTTCGGTACACGATGTCGGGGCCGCGATGGACTATGCCCACCGCCTGAAACAGGTGGCGGATAAGGTCGACGACACACTGCTGATTGTCATGCGGGTCTATTTTGAAAAACCGCGCACTACGGTGGGCTGGAAGGGGCTGATCAACGACCCCTTTCTAAACGACTCCTTCAAGATCCAGGAGGGGCTGCATATCGGCCGCAAGCTGTTGCAGGATATCGCCGAGCTGGGGCTGCCCACTGCCACCGAGGCACTGGATCCCATATCGCCCCAGTATCTGCAGGATTTGATTTCCTGGTCCGCCATCGGCGCACGCACCACCGAATCCCAGACCCATCGCGAGATGGCCAGTGGTCTCTCCTCTTCGGTCGGCTTCAAAAACGGCACCGACGGCGGCCTGGAGGTGGCCATCAATGCTTTGCAGTCCACCGCCAATCCCCACCGCTTCCTCGGGATCAACAAGCAGGGCCAGGTGGCGGTGATCCACACCGCCGGCAACCGCTATGGCCACATAGTTTTGCGGGGCGGCAACAACAAACCAAATTACGATTCCGTCAGCGTTGCCATGTGCGAGCAGGAACTGCGCAAGGCCGGGCTGGCACCCAACATCATGGTCGATTGCAGCCACGCCAATTCCAATAAAAATCACGAACTGCAGCCACTGGTGGTGGATAACGTCACGCACCAGATACTGGATGGAAATCAATCCATTATCGGCATTATGGTGGAGAGCAACCTGAAGGCCGGCAACCAGAAGATTCTCGATGACCACAGCCAGATGGAGTACGGCGTATCTGTCACAGACAAGTGTATTGACTGGGAAACCACCGAAACACTGCTACTGGGGATGGCCGAGTCCCTGCGCGAACCGCTGAGAGCGAGAAAATCCTGATCCGGCGAAAAGCCGCGGCCACCCGGGCCGCAGAAATGCGACCCGGGTTAAATGGTCTAAAAACGATGGGTCAAGGACAGGTCCGCGTACCGGGGTAGCTCCGGAAACACCAGTGTAGAACCAAAATAACCACCCTCGAAGACCGGCGCCCAGTTCTCTTCGTCAGTCAGGTTGAAGATATCCAGTCGCAATGCAGTCTGCTGTTGGTTAAACCGATACTCCACATTCGCGTTGAGGGTAAACTGCACCGGTATTTCCACGGTTTGCAAATAATCCAGCGGATATTCGCCGGTAACCACTGCGGAACCGCCGACAGACCAGGCTGCGTTTAGGCGATAGCCGGTGGCTGCCGAGGCACTCCACTCGGGGATGCCTGGGACACGCGCATCACTCGCCGGAAAGGCGGTAAAGTTCGGTGCCCCAGCGCCTGTGCCCTCAATAATATCGGGGCGGGAATTGTCAAAGGCGTCCGCCACCTGACTGGCGTCCTGAAAAGCCGCCGAGTCATCGAAATGGGCATCCAGATAGCTGGCGCCCATATTGGCCCACAGGCGTTCGCCCTGGTAGGCCAGCTGCAACTCTACACCTTGGGTGCGAATACCGGAATTACTGCCGTCGCGGTTGCGGAGGCTGCGAGTCTGATCAAACAGTGTGCCTTCCGCGTACCAGTTACCGCCCTCCGGCTGGTATTTGACACCCAGCTCATACAGCTCGTTTTCGGTGGCGAAATTCAGCGGATTGATTCTGTTGTCGCCACCCAGGACGTTACCACCACCCAGGCTGTTGGAGGTGGACTCCTGGTAGGCTGCAGTGGCGTATAAGGTCAGAGTGTCCTGCGGGCGATAGTGCAGGCTGGCACTGCCGGATTTGAGAAAATCACTGTGGCTGTCCTCCGCCGCCCGCACGCCCTCGGGCGCCAGGGGGTCGCGCGCCTCCACATCGTACCAGTCGCCGCGCACCCCGGCGGTAATCCACACCTCGTCGGTAAGATCCTGCCGGTGCTGCAAAAACAGGCCTGATTGCAGGCTGGTGGAATCAGTGGTGTCCGACAGGTTGAAATCACCCGCACCGTCACCGTCCAGGTCATACTGTCCTCCGGGAGAGACAAAAACGCCGGGACGCAGTTCTACCAAGCGGCCCTTTTGCGCGTCGGTCAACGGAATCCGGCGATTGCTCAGCGGGCCTGTCAGGTCCACCGGCAAATCCGCCTCGGTGGTGAACTGGCTGTAGCCCAGCACATCGTTATAGCGCAGGCTTACACCGGCAACCGTATTGCCAAAATACCATTCACTGCGGTTTTCGAAGGTATCCGCGCCATCTATGATCTCCACGAAGCTGTTCTGGGCGATTTCCTCGCGCTCCAGGTGCTCGTAGTAAGTCCGGTTAATAAACTCCACTTCGTCGGTCAACTGCACCCGGTACAGCGAGTGCAGCAACAGTGTCTCAGCGCCGTTTATGTCCAGTGGATCAGTGTAAACATTGCTGCGGTCGATTCTCACCAACCCGGTGGGGCTGACCACAGAGCCAGCGCCAGGAACCCGGGAACCATTGGGTTGTACACCTTGCCCCTGAATATAGAGTCCGTCGTCAATCAACTGCTGTGTGGGCCTGTTGATACCGGCGTTGTCGGTCCATTCAACGTCATAATACTCCAGGGACAACAACCACTCGGAGTCGTCATCGGGACGCAATAAATGAGAGACAAACAGGTTATCGCTGTCGAACCCACTGTAGTCGTAGAAGCTGCCCTCATCCCGATGCTCGTAGCTGACACGTAACCCACTGCGGCCCTCTATCAGCGGGGTCGAATAATCCACCTGGGTGCGATACCTCTGCCACTCTCCGGCCCGCACTGTCACTTCTCCGGCGGAGTCGGTCAGACTGGGTCTCTTGGGCTGCAAATTGATAAAACCGCCGGTACGCTGTGTGGCGCCCAATAAAACTGGGGGCATACCGCGCACCACATCCACCTGCTCCACACTGTTGAAAGAAAGTGGAATACCGAGTCCGTTGTTGCCGGCCTGGCGGCGCAACCCCAACTCAAACAACTCGCCGAGCTGGCCCCGCAAGGTGGGTAGACTGGGGGCGCCAAAGCCGGTGGCGGAATAAGTATTTGGAGCGACACGCTGCAGATCGCGGATGTCTTCCACCGCCGCCGCTTCCAGCAGCCAGCTTGCCACAGGCGTCACTGAGCGGCCTATATCCGCGCTACTCAGCCCCACACCAAAGCTGTCATTGATCTCATCTCCACCCGGCGCCGACCTGGTGGATGCTTCGCGTTCACCAACCACTTCGACCAGCTCCGGCGCCTCCCCGTCCTGGCTCTCAACACTCTGAGCCAGCACTGGCAGTGCCAAAGACGCAGTCATAGCCGCCATCAAAGATGGCGAGACATAGCGGTATCTCGTTCCCATTTCTGTCCCCAGTAAATTAACGATCAAACTTGCAATTCCAATGCCGGGCCCACTATCGCCACCCATCGGTGCCGCAAAGGCGGGCTGGACCCGGCTGCCAATAAAAGATTCCCGATAACCTGCCTGACCCATCGGCCACAATATCCCGGGCCGCGGGGAGTCAAAGTCGTTCAGCCGGCTGACCGCCGCTGAATCCCTCCCTCTGTCGCCGGGAATCCGTTTTTATTACAGTTTCCATCTGCCGGTTTCTACAGGCGCCGCCGATGGTATAGTGACCGAGAGCTACCGCCAAGTCCCGTCTGTCATTCCCCGCTAGGGAACTGCCCCTGACAGCTGTGCCTAGGGCCTGTTCACCCTAACTGAAATAGTCCTGCTGCTACTGGTTTTGTGGTCTGCAAGGCAGGAATTGCGCAGTGTGGTGGGTCCACATAAGCAATTTCTAACGCCGCAGAGCGCGAAACCAGCAGCAGCCCTTTGGGTTGTGCCGGCAAAGGCGCCACTCTTCCTTGCTCGTCGCTCATTTGGAACAACCAAACCACGCTCCTCTTGCCTCGATTGGCACCTTTTCTGTCACAACAGGGCCAACTCAGTTAGGGTGAACAGGCCCTAACAGGTCACTTGGGCAGTTCCCGGGAATGAAATTGACCGGCTGCTGATTTGCAGTCCCGCCTTCATGGACACCAGCAAGCCCCCGGCTCCACTGCGACCAGGATGCACGACAATGGTCAGCCACTGACAGTCCAAGCCCAACATTTGAGCACAAAAGCGCTGAAACTCACCACTGGCGGAAATTTCATCTCTTTTTGTGTAGCCTTGTGAAAAACCAACCACCGCGTATTGAAGGCATTTCATGCCTTTTGGAGCTTTATGCCTTTATACTTGTCGTAAGCTACAAGTCGCCACGGCCGGGTATGTGATTTCGCGGCAGTGGGGCGCCTTCTGAAGTAGGACGTTTAAAGAGAGTATTTATGCTGACCAATCGGTTCACCGCACTGTTCTCAGGCTTGCTGTACCTCACAATTCTCACCCTTCCCTCCATCTCTTCAGCGGACGTTGAGAGGCTACAGCCAGAACCTGACCAGGGCAGCACAGCCCGGGAGATAGTCGGCAAACTTGAAATGTTGCACTACAACAAACTCAAGCTTGGCAACGACATGTCCGGCCACCTCTGGGACAAGTACATCGACGCGCTGGACCCCACCAAGAGCTACTTTCTCGCATCCGACATCAGTGAGTTCCGCGATCATCGCACCCTTCTCGACGACGAATTACGCAAAGGCGAGATCACAACCGGGTTTGCAATTTACAATCGTTACCGGCTGCGGGTGACCGACCGACTCACCAATATAGTGTCACAACTGGAACAGGGGCTTCCGACTTTTGACTTTACCCGCAACGAAAGCCTGTTGCTGGACCGGGAGGAAAGCCAGTGGCCCACCTCCATCAGTGAAGCCGACGAGCTGTGGAGGAAACGCCTCAAATCCAGTGTGCTGAACCTGCGTCTTACCGGCAAAACCGACGACGAGATCCGCGACCTGCTCACCCGGCGCTACCACGGTCAGCTGAAGCGTGTCGAACAGCAGAACAGCGACGACGTATTCGAACTCTATATGAATTCGCTTACACAGCTTTACGATCCGCACAGCAACTATCTCTCCCCTCGCTCTCTGGAGAATTTCAACATGAGCATGTCCCTGTCCCTGGAAGGGATAGGCGCTGTCCTGCAACTGGAGGACGAGTACACCAAGGTAGCGCGTCTGGTAGCGGGTGGCCCCGCGGACCGCAGCGGTAAGATCAAGCCCAACGACAAGATCGTCGCCGTGGGCCAGGACAAAGAAGGTGAAATGGTCGATGTGATCGGCTGGCGCCTGGATGATGTGGTGGATCTGATCCGCGGCTCCGCCGGCACCTATGTTCGCCTGGAGACTGTGCCGGCTGGAGGCGACGGCTCCCACCGCACTGTGTTGATCAAGCGCAGCAAGGTAAAGCTGGAAGATCAGGCCGCCAAGAAAGCCACTTTTGAGTTTTCCAACGGCGACAAAATCTACAAAGTCGGGGTAATTAACCTGCCGACTTTCTATATAGACTTTGAAGCCTATCGCCGGCGCGACCCCAACTACAAGAGCACCACCCGCGACGTCGCGCGCCTCCTGAACGAACTGCAGGAGGAAGGCGTGGACGGCGTAGTTCTGGACCTGCGCAACAATGGCGGTGGCTCGCTGCAGGAAGCCACCATGCTCACCGATCTGTTTATCGATCAGGGACCGGTAGTGCAGATCCGCCATGCCAATGAGCAGATATCGCGGCACAACCGCTCCCGTTCCAGGGCCATGTATCGGGGCCCACTGATAGTGCTCATCAACCGCCTGTCTGCGTCGGCCTCAGAGATTTTTGCCGGCGCTATCCAGGACTACAACCGCGGCCTGGTGGTGGGCAGCAAATCCTTCGGCAAGGGCACTGTGCAGACTATGGCGCCGCTTAAAGACGGCCAGCTGAAAATCACTCAGTCCAAGTTCTATCGCGTATCCGGTGACAGCACCCAGCACGCCGGTATAACCCCCGACATACTAATGCCGCAACTCATTGATGCGGACAGTGTAGGGGAAAGTGCTTACGATACAGCCCTGCCCTGGGACCGTATCCATTCGGTGCCCCACGCCAAATATTTCAATCTGAAAACCCTGATTCCGGACCTGATCAGCAAACACAACCAACGCACTACCACCAATCCGGACTTCGTCTATCTGCGCGACCATTTTCGTTTTGAGGAGGATCGTGCAGACCGCAAGCTGATATCGCTCAACGAGACCACCCGGGAAACGGAGAGACAGAACGTAAACCATGAGCTGCTGGCAATGGAAAACCGTCGTCGCAGCGCCAAAGGGCTAGAACTCTACGTGGACTTTGAAGCCTTCGAAAAGAGCGAATCAGAAGATGTTGCCACTGTGGGGGGACCGGTGGAGATAACGCTGGAGGACGACCCTATCCTGAGTGAAACCGGGTATATAATGGCGGACTTCATCGGTCTCTATAACAAAATGAGCAAAACTCCGCCCCAGGTTGCCAACTTCTGAGGAAATGCAGTTGGCTGCTGATTGAGGGTAGCAACTGACTTCAACGTGTGAGAGTGCCGCCTGGTCGGCACCCTTCCGCGATACAGCGACCACTCTGCAGGGCCTGCGGCAATTAACCATATAATCAAGCTTCAGTTCCGGCTATAGGCCTGAACTTCAGGGTCGACTCACGCGGCTCTGCTCCAATCCAGGGAAAATACAGAATGAAAGTCGTTTCGTTCAACGTCAATAGCGTCCGTGCCCGCCTGCACCAACTCGAAACCTTGGTGAAGGACCATTCACCTGACATCATCGGTCTGCAGGAGACCAAAGTCACCGACGAGGACTTCCCCCTGAGTCAAATCCGGGATCTCGGCTACGAAGTCGCCTTCTTTGGACAGAAAACCCACTATGGCGTGGCCATCCTCTCCCGCCTGCCCTTTATCAACAGCGAGTACGGCTTTCCAAAGGATGGCCCCCAGGCTCAACGCCGGCTGCTGGTAAGCAGGTTCGATATAGGCGGCAGCACTCCGCTTACAGTGATCAACGGATACTTCCCCCAGGGTGAAAATCGGGAACATCCGGTCAAGTTTCCCGCCAAGCGCAAATACTACGCCGATCTGGACAACTACCTTGCGCAGAACTGTGATCCCGGCGCGCCTTTGCTGGTGATTGGCGATATGAATATCTCTCCCACAGACCAGGATATCGGCATAGGCGAACCCAACCGCAAACGCTGGTTGCGTGACGGCAAGTGCAGCTTCCTGCCGGAGGAGAGAGAGTGGCTGGAAAAAATTCAAGATTGGGGCCTGGTAGACACTTTCCGCGACCTACACCCGGATACCAGCGATGTTTTCAGCTGGTTCGACTACCGCAGCCGGGGCTTCGACCGCGACCCCAAACGTGGTCTGAGAATTGACCTGATTCTCGCCACCCAGTCCCTGGCGGAGGCTTGCGTTGGTGCGGGAGTCGATTACGATATCCGCGCTATGGAGCGCCCCTCGGATCACGCCCCTATCTGGGCCCAGTTCAAACTTTAACAACCTGTTGCCCCGAACAGGAATATTCGAGCTGCAAATCAAGCGTACAACAGCTTGATTTGTGGCGGCGGGTTTGCAGTCCGGGATAAGAAAAGCCAGGAAAGACTTTTCCGGCAGCCTCTCCAGGAACCTCTGGCTAATTCAATACTGCCTCAGTGGAGCCTGTTGTACCTTTTGGCACGGCGCTGTGCGAAAGTCAAGGATGGTTGCTTTTTAGCAGGCTGTTGAAATTCGAAGAATTTCAACAGCCTGCCAGGGGTAGAGTTTATCAGATTTTCTATACTAATCAACAGGTTAGGTAGGGTGTAAATCGAGATATGGGAGCACATAAATCCGGATCAAAGGCCACTTTAACTGAATCAAAATAGCTTTGTACCGGCAAGCTGTAGTGCACTGCATCGCACCTTTATCTGGATTGGAATTAACCCCCGTGCATTCCGAATCTTTTCATATGCCGGCCAACTGCTTTAGAGCGGAACCACTCCTCCATTTCTGAGGAAATCCCAATGGCAGTATCAACAATACTTTTGACTGCATCCCTGCCCTTGGGCGAAAAAAAGTTCAATCCAAACCATCCATCCAAAAATGGTCGACGATATAACCTATACGCCTCCGGCAATGCCGAGGCGTCCGCCTGGTGCCTGTCCAAATGCTGTCCCCAGGGCAGCTCAACCCCCTCCTTGGGGACTATGCCGAAGTTAATGACAAACCTTGCCGCACCATACTTGTCAAATTGGACTTCGATAATCTCTATATCCCCATTCCTGTCTTTTTTCAGGCGGCCGAGAGGGAAAGCCGTTTCGAGCTCCGCCCCTTTTTCATCAGACCCAAGAGAAACCAGCCCGAAGCCCTTCTTCAACCAGGGTTCCAACAAACGACTAGCCAATTCTTCTATCAGCAGTTTCCGAAGATCTCCGTGGTCAGTCTTCAATACTCAAGCCTTCCTTAAATTCATTATTAGCCGGGCTATAAAATAGAAGGCCTATAGAAACAACTCAAAATTCTCAATATTTAACTCTCCGCCTTTATTAAACAGCCAGTCTACTTTTCTCAATAGTATTTTCTTCTGCCCCACAGGCCATTCCATTTTTCTTTTATATTCAATAGTACCAATACGCCCCCGGTGAAAAAAAACCTCTATTGTTAAACTATTTTTGGGGCAGATATCTCCCGAAACTTTAGCCTTATACGCAAGAAAATAATCCTTTTTATTCTCTAACAATATATTATCCCAAGACTTAAAATAGGTATCTCTTGCTTCAAAAAGAGTAACTATTCTACCATCTGGACTACGCTGAATTAAGTCCAACCTGTTTAGCTGTTGTAGAAAACAGTCTTTATTCGCCCCTTCCATAGAAGCAAGCATATTTTTCAAGACCACCACTTCCAAGTCATAAAGATAGGTTTTCCCCCCATGTACCAGCTCATACCAAATACTTCTCAAAAAATCCCTAATCATTAGTTTGAACACTCGCAATCACTGGAACCTAAACTACTACCAGCCGCATTTCCAACAGCGCCGCCAGCTACCGCACCTTTGTAGACATTTGGTATACGATCCAACTGTTGAACCGGCCTGGACCATTTGCTACCCCAATTTAGATGTTCGCCCTTTACATTGCCATATGCATAAGGATCATGCTTGTAATGTCTTTTCTTGGATACATAGTTGCCATTAAATTTATTTCCGGATTTTAAGAATTTTTTTCCCGTTTTACCACTAAATCCAGGCCAATTTTTTGCCCTGCTTGGAACCCAGTGACTAAATTGCTTGCCTTTCCCCGCTGCTCCAGCCAGCTTAGCACCCAACCCTGCCCCCACGGCACCCAAAGCAGCGGAGGCCGCCACCTGCCCCAAATTTATACAGCGAAAGTTACCACCATTTTGTGCAAGCTGTAATCCTATATCTAATAGAGCCCCGATACCTGCACCCACCAGGAAGTTGGCAAATTCACCAGTGGGATCAATAAGCATTAGTGGACGGTTATACACATAGCTGTAAGTATTTGGCCCGTCGTCCAGTCCAACCGGGTCACTGGTAACATAGATGCCCAAGCTTGGGTCATAGTATCTCGCAACATTATACGACAGACCACTCTCAGCATCCTGATATTGCCCTGCAAAGCGCAGATTATTGTTAATTAGAGAAATTGTTTCTTCGATCTCACCAAAAGTAATATAGTTGCCTTGCCAGACAATATTGCCAGCAGCATCAATAATCTCATGGGCAGTTCCCAGGTGATCTCTCAAATAATGATAAATTTGCCCTGCCTCAAAAAAACCCAGGGGAGTCATATCCCCTACAATATAACGTCTTTGCACACCATTAGTGCTTTCACCAATTAAATTAACGTCTTCCCAGTAAAACTGAGTATTAGTATTTGTAAGATTATCTGTTTTCAACCACCGCCGTTTCAGCGGACCATAAGAATAACTGTAGTCTTTTACTGGCGCGGTGGATGTACTATCAGGATAATTTTGATAACGGACGAGCTGATCCGAACTATTATATGTATAGCGCTCTACTTCACCGGTAACCTTATTATTCTTCTCCGTTCGATTGCCGTTGACGTCATAGCTATAAGTAAATTCATCATCTTCTAGAATACGATTAGCCACATCAAATTGTGCATTATTATTTTTTCGATTACCTAGCATATCATAGCTAAATTCTTCAGGTGTGGTGGGTGACTGGACATCTGTCACACGGCTGACGTCATCGTAACTATAATTTCTTGTTTCACCCGCAATACCCTGCCACTGACTAATGCGGCTAGCTTGATCATATTGATATTGATAATTGCGCTGATTCACTCCATGGCTAATATCGGTTATTTGGTTAGCAACATCATATTGAATCCTAGTATCATTAGCTCCACTGCGCCCCAGTACTGTTAGTTGCTCAAACGCGTCATACGTATATTGGTAAGTGGAGCCGCTCACATCCAGTTGAGTCATTAAACCTCTCTGATCAAATTGATGTGTCTGAGTTATTCCTAAACTGGTTAACTGAGTTACCTCATCTTCTGTATTGTATTGGTAAGTTGTAGCTTGCCCATTGACAGTTTGGCTGATCTTGCGACCGAAACCATCGTAAGCCATCGTGACGGTACCTGTATTATTACTGATACTCGTTAACTCATCTCTAAGATTATAGCTATAAGTATAGATATCCTCACTACCAATAGTACGTCTCGTAATTCTCTTGGCAGCATCATACGTCAAACTAATCATCACATCATCAGGGCGCTTGATCTGTGATATTAAATTATCACTACGATACTGATAATTATGCGTTGTACCGTCGTAAAAAGTACTCTGGTTCATTCGCCCAAAATTATCATAACTATATTCTACGGCTTGGCCGTTCGGCGCCACAATTTGCGTAATTCGGCCTGCTGCATCGTAGGAATATGTAGTAGTGTTACCATTACCATCCGTAGAAGAAGTCATACGATCCATTATATCGTATTGGTAGTGCATTACTTCGTTCTCAGGATTAGTTATTTGCACGATATTATTTAAAGAATCGTATTCAAACCGGGTTTCGCGATTCAGTGCATCTGTTTGCGATAAACGCATTCCCTGCGCATTGTAAGTCAAGCTCGTTTGATTTCCTAAGGCGTTCGTATTTGTCAGCAAATCACCTTGGGCTGTCCATGTCATCGACGTCACTGCATTAGTGGGGTCGGTAATACTTAAAGGATTCCCATTCGTATCATAATTGATAGTAGTGGCTCGCCCGGTTCTCGAAATAATCGATATGGGCCAGGGCTTTTCATTATCATAGGTATTAGTTACGACTCCTCGTGTATCAGACTGTGTCAGTAGGTTACTATACTGATCATAGGTATAATTGTATTCCGTTCCCAACGGGTCAACCATTCTTGTTAATAAACTGTCACTATCACGATCATAAATCCAGGTACGGTTTAGGGGAGCTGCCACTTGGATAGTTTGCCCGGACTCATTATAGGTAAATATCCAGCGACTATTTCTACTGTCTGTTTTAGTTACGCGGCGGTTGCTACTATCATACTGATAACTGAACTTATCCTCATGTTCTTTATGGGAAGCGACCCGCTCTCCGCTATAAGTGATTTGTGTTTCAACCACTCCGGTTTCATCTGTCACCCGCGTCAATTGACTATAAACCTGACCATCGCCAGTGGCCTGGTAGGGTTGATAGGTGTATTGACGAACTCCACCCAACGGGTCAGTAACCGAGATCAGATCAGCGTTCGCATCATAACCGTAGTGCCATACTCTACCCGTATGGTCACGAATCATGGAAACCAGGCCATTCGTATTATATTCGTACGTAAGTGAACGGCCATTGGTATCAGCTTTTTGAGTTAAACGTCCTTCAATATCGTAAGTGTAATTAACCGAATTGCCATTTCGATCGACATCCGACTGTAATTGACCTGACTCACTGTAAATAGCATAACTCCCATCACGGCGTTCCAGGCGGCCTGTTTTGTTCGCCTGCAGGCTCACCACGTCAAATAAACCTGGGGCCGAAAAAGTGCCATCGGCTTGCTCCGAATAAACATAGCGCTTGCCATTGGGTAGACGACGAATAAATTCTCTTACCTGTGTGGTAAGGTTGCTCGTTTCATCCACTTCGTAGCGCACAGTATAAATTAGTCCCCTATCACAACTCATACTCCAGCCATTGCCCAATAAACCCACACGAGGGTCATGGGAATTATAGGTGCGACTCACCGATAAAGCCGGACGGCCTTTGAGCACTATATCTGTTTCACTCCAAATCAGTTGCCCCGTAGCCAAATAAACTGGAGAACCCGTACTATTGCCATTGCAGGGATCATTTTCACACTCTGGCCCTTCACAAGGACCGGGATCTACGGGGTCATTGGGATCGGTGGTATCGTGACCCTGATCCCAGGGAAAATGGAAAGCGGACGCTGGTGAGATCGAAAACAGTCCGGCAATAGCAAGCACAGCCACCAGGAAACTGATCAAAGCCGGGTTGTTCTCTCGCTTTGCTCCAATACATTTGAACGACATGATCAATCTCCTTTTTTATTGACTGGCCAACGCCTGAATGCGAGCGGATACCTGTTCGAGTTCACGGGCAATACGCGCATATTCGGCCTGAAGCCCGGGATTCCCGTCCAGCCAGTGATTAATTGCCTGGCGGTTGCGGGTAGCCCAGGCAACGGCCTGGGCGGAGGTGGTGCCAAAATCCGCATAAATGGCTTCCACGGACTGTCGGGTTTTACTGTCCTGGGCCAGTTGCTCTGGCCGGTCAGCCCTGCTCTGAAGCAGATTCAGGCGCTGGCGGACACCGTCCAGGGTGGCTTGTCGCGCCAGCAGATCCATGGCTATATAATGCTCGACAGTGATCTCCTGAGCCTTGGAAACAGTGGGGAAAACCGCACAAACCAGCAGCAGAAATACCGGCGCAACTATGGGTCGTATGAGTTTTGACATCGGCGATTCTCCTTAATAAAAGACGCGTTGCAGAGCGAAAACGGTGAGGGATTCGTAACCTGTCTCATCGATGCCGGATACCCCGAGGCGATAGGTGCCAGGGGCTACAAAGTCGCCGTTATTGTCACGGCCGTCCCAGGTGAGAAGGTTGTTGCCGGCACTCAAACCCGGATAGCTGAATTCCGCTACGGTAGCACCGCTCTCGGTATCGTTGATCACAAGCCGGGCACTGCCGGCGCGGCTCAAGTCCACCTGAATCTCACTGAAGTTGCTGGAGATATCACCGCCCGCTTGTGTGGGTTGATAGATAGAGGGAGAGGCACTGACGCTCCTTACATGCACGCCGCTACGTACGTAAATGGCATTGTTCGGCAATGTGTAGGCGAAGATACCAAAGAGGAAGCGGTCGCCGGGAGGCGCCTCAATCAACTGGCCGTCCGCATTGTCTCCATTCCAGACTATTTGATGCGAGCCGCGCCCCAATGGCTGCCGCTGCAGGAAAGTCACCAGGCGCGTATTGACATTAAACAGGCCCATAAAAGCAGTGACTTCGGAAGCGCGATTCAGGGTGAAGGTAATATCCAGTGGATCGCCAGCCAGCGGAGAGAAGCTGGAGGGGATACGGCTTCGGGGTGGATTGCTCTGAATCCCGCCACTGGTCAGCGCCAGATCCAGGCGCTGTACGATGCCGTCGACACGGTACAGTAGAATCACCCGGTATTCCCCTTCAGTCACCGTCTGCCCGGCATCGTCGCTGCCGTCCCAGCTGTCCTGATAATTGCCCGCCGCGCGCTCCGCAAAGGGCACCAGGGTGCGTACCTGCTGGCCATTGCGATCCTCAATCACCAGGCTGACCTCGGTATCACCGCCAAGCTCAGTGCCAATAGTGACGGTTTCCCCGATCAGGGGATCGATGGTATCGATACTCACATTCAGGGACAGATCCGGCTCCACGAAGATTCTGGCCGCATCCTCCGCCTGCAGTCCCCCGGTATCCGCTACCCGCACGCGTGGATAGAAAGTGCCGGGTGCACTGTAAACAAAGTTCAATGAGCCAGTGGTAGTAGTTTGATCAACCGTGCCGTCGCCATCCAGATCCCATTCGTACTGGGTGATTCCACCACCATCCGGATCGCTGGCCGTGGCGGTAAAGTTGACACTCAGGGGCGGCCTGCCAGTAGCTGGAGAAACTGCCAATGTCACCGTGGGGCTGCCCGTAGGCAGAGCATTCACCTCCAACGTCGGTATGGTCAAAGTGGTGGCAGCACCGAGATTATCGGTGACCCGCAGGCGCGCCTGGAAAGAGCCCTCTGTGGTATAGGTGTGAGACACACTCCCCGTAGCTGTAGTGGTGTCGAAGGTGCCATCACCCTCGAAGTCCCATTCGAACTGGGCAATACCATCACTGTCGGTGGCGGTGGCGGAGAAAGTGACAAACAGTGGAATCTGCCCATTGGAAGGCGTCAGGTTGACAGTTACCACCGGAGCCTGGTTGCCGACCGCAATTAAAACACTTCCCGTGGCCTGCTCCCCCAATCTGTCGGTCACCCGCAGGGTGGCATCGTAGTTGCCCGGCGTCCTGTAAGTAAAACTCTGGTTACGACCTACGGTTTCACTGCGCTCGAAGACGCCGTCACCCTCGAAATCCCACTGATAGCGCACAATTGCGTTATCGGTGGTGGCGTTGGGGGTAAAGACCACTGACAGAGGCGCCGCACCACTGGTCGGTTTCGCGCTGGGCAAGGCAGCTAAAACGTCTTCCAATATGCCAATATAGTGGCTGCCGTCCTGATCGGTGACCACACTGTCCCCCAGCCCCTGTGCGGTGACTTGGGCCAGGTTTTGATACTGTCCTTCGATGGCAGTGCCGGAAAGCTCACAGGTATGGGACTGGCCAACCGTCAAAATGGGAATTTCACAGACACTGGTCTCCGGCGCTCCGGCGGGCTGTACCTGCTGGTCCGTGACCACAACGTTGGATAAATCAACGTCTCCCCTGTTGGTAACCACAAAGGACCAGTTTACGGGGTCTCCGACGTTGATTTCGGGTCCCGGCGGGCTATCTGCGTCCAGGCCCTGGGTCGCTTTTTCAAGCTCGACGGCAGGATTGCCCAAAGTGCCCAAATAATGACTGCTGTCTCTGTCTTTTGCCCAGTGCCACCAGCGGTTACCGTAGGCCACCGCTATGCCTGTGTTGCGGTACTGGCCCTGTATGGCGACACCCTCCAGGGTACAGGTCTGGCTTTGACCCCGCTTCAGCTTTTCAATGGTGCATACCCGGGTGACGTTGCCAAACCAGCTCTGCGATCCCGGTGCCCGATCAAAGACATGCACCCGCCGCAGTGTGGCTTTGCCGGTATTGGTGACTGTATAGGTCCAGGTAACGGGGGAGCCAAGCAGGATTTCCGGCCCCGGTGGCGCATCCGCGTCCTCGCCATTGGTGGTCGTTTCGATAGAGACGTCGAACGCCGGGCTCCACCAGGCCCCATAGGCGGAAAGCGGGAGCAGCAGTATCAACACCGAGGGAGCAACAAACCAACGCCTGAATTGTGCCGGTTTCAGTGCCGAGAATAAATTACCCATGATATTTCCCCTCATCAATCCGACCCCCGTCCTTTTCAAATTGATTGATTTTTTTCAGCCTGAAGAAATCTCTAACCTGTCTTGAAGTGATTACCCATCCTGTAAATCTGGCGTTTCAATAGTCAAATTCATACACTGGAAGGCCGCCCATGAAAATCCGTGCAATTACACCGAATCGCTTGCCCCTCAAGGGCTTTCGGCCGGCGGCGGCACATCCTTGTATCGCAACAGCCGGTCAACCCATTGAGTTGCCCGGTTAATAATTCCTCTATTTAGCTCATAGCAGGTTGTTGAAAAAGGCATCCTGCCTGTTTCAAAACACGAAAAGCGAAAAATGTGATTTTCACTTTTCTCCCAAAATCAACGACTTAGGCGTCGTCGATTTTGCCGGAACATCCATATTCCGGTACCAGGCTGTCGAAATTCTGCGAATTTCAACAGCCTGATAGGTCCCGGTGCGCCTCTCCGCCTGGTTTCTGAAAGCCCCGGTAGCCTGACAGCTTATTTAGAGGCCCGGAGGTAGGTGCAGCCGCCTGGAAATAACATCGGGTAAGCAGGGTGCAGAGAGAGGAAAGTATTGCTGCAAGGTGGACATAATCCGGGCGCGAAGCTGTCGCCGGCAAAGAGACAGAGGCGATTAAGAGAGAAGCGAAGCATCGCATTCACTGGACCCTGTGTGGATTGTTATTTTTCCAGCAAACCTGACGCCGAACAGGTAAAAATATTCGCCAGGATTTCAGGCAACAACATCATTCCCAGGTATTTTCAGGCTCCGGTCAAAAATAATATCCGGATCACTGCAGCAGCCATTTCTAAATTATTCCACTACTAGAAATTATATGGCGGCCTAACAGCCATACACTAGCACCCATCCTACATCTATGTATCTCACAATTTACGGTTTTGACCCTACTACACAAGTATTTCAATTAAAATACCGTTATTGCAGTAAAGGCGCTAAATCACACCTATTCGGCAATAGTTTTTCCAACCGATATGTGTAACTTGTCTCCAAGGGGGATTTCAGTAAAATTCGTGTAGCTTATGACAAGTTATTTATAGGCCATAAAGGCTCTTTATCGAGCACCCCAAAGTGAAAATTTTGGCAATACTTTCTGAACTAGCTGCACCTCAGATCAATTGGGGAAGAAAATAACGACAACGCAGCGATAATAGTTGAGGTCTATTCCTAAGGAAAAATCAGGTTTTTATGCAGCAGCCCCGCGCAGAAATCCGAATAGGATTCCTCAAACCGATCCAGAACCGGTATTACACTGCAATCACAATTAGCCTGACATGCTCAGCGAGCAGGATTCCAGAAGTTTAGCTTGACGAGGTCGATACTTGACCGAGTTGCCGGAAGTCCAATTGGGGAACGTCACAATGCCCAGACGTGAAAAGGATCAGGAGCAAAGCCGGGAATTCTCTGATTAAGAAGTAGACAAAAGATTGGAATATTATCACCCTGGACGCACTCGAGCCGGACCGCAACTGGACCTACTTCTAGCATACTCCAGCCAGCAGCACAGCCTGAAGTGCGAATACCGCCGAGAACTTACGCAAACACCTGTAACTTGCTCAACTGGCAGCAGCATAGGGCGAAAATGACAATCCTGATCAGCCGACAGCTATGCGCGCAAAAGCATGGGGCTGATCAAGCTTAAAAAACGAATAGCGCATGAAAAAACTGCTGCTAGGGCCTGTTAACACTAATTTTGATAAAATCTGCGTTTATGGAAATCACAAAATCGCAATTCAAAATTATCGAACACCTGCTGCCTTTCCAGCGAGGTAACGTCAAAATACCGAATATACAGGTCATAAACGCTGTTTTGTATGTGGCTGAGCATGGTTGTAAGTGGCGAGGGCTGCCTGAGCACTTTGGTAATTGGCACAGCATCTACACCCGTGTAAATCGCTGGGCTAAAAATGGTGTATTGGATCATGTCTTTGGTGTCCTTCAAGATGCCGATGTGATCAACATTCAAGTGGATGAAGTTTCTCTGGATAGTACGATCATTCAAGTCCATCCAGACGGCACAGGCGCATTAAAAAAAACGGCCCACAAGCCATTGGAAAATCAAGAGGTGGATGGTCAACTAAGATTCACATGGTAGCGGCAGATGACCGCACTGCACTGACCTTTTCCTTGTCCCCCGGTCAATCTGGCGATGCGCCAGAGGGCCGTAACTTGCTGAAGAGGCTAGAAAACTGCGGTTGGGAAGGTGCCAGCGTCATCATGGATAAGGCCTACGAAGGCAATGATACTCGACAACTCGTTTTGGATTTAGGTATGACGCCTGTCGTACCTCCGAAGGTCAATCGACTGACACCTTGGGAGTACGACAAAGAGATGTATAAAAAGCGAAATGAAGTAGAGCGTCTGTTTCGCCGCTTGAAAGGTTTCCGAAGAATATTTAGTCGATTTGATAAGTTGGATGTCGTTTTTAAGTTCTTCATCAACTTTTCATTGATCGCTGACCGGCTAATTAGTGTTAACAGGCCCTAGCGACTATTAACCTGGCAGCTTATAATAGGTGTCAGGTTAATAGTAAGCGAGACAATCAGCCGATCCAATAGGTTAGCGATCTCTCAAGTTTATATAATTATCTGATTCCTTAAACTTCTTTTTAAAAGAACGTAGAATAGACTCCGAGAGGACAATCAGGATAATAGTGCCCAAAGCAACCAACCTAAGAATTTTGTGTTTCACAAATGTAAACGACTAGGGAAATAAAGTGATTAGCATACTTAAAAAAATGTTAAAGAAAGGGTTGAAATTACCTCTCCAATTTGTGAGACGGCACAACGCAAAAAAGCTTTTGCCTCACATCACATCACATGAAAATCTGAAGCTAAAAGCAATAGGAATCGCCATTCAAGAGGCTCTAACCAAAAATCTTTCCTCAGAGGAACAGCAAGCAATTTCTTTGATTGAAGAAAGGCGAGCTTCCCTTCTTAATTCGGGCAAGAAAATTGTTGTAGTTGACTATGGGGCAGGCTCTCCAAATTCGAACAGAACAAAGAAGGAAATGGAGATAGGAGTGCAATCAACAGCACTAGGGAACGTCTGAATAACTCAACAATCGCTACGGCAGTATCAGTATTTTCTGGTGCGGGCCTGAATTTGACCAAAACAACCCTGAGATTGTTTGTTTTTTCACCTGGAATCTACTTCTCAGCAGATTCCAGGTGCACTGGC
>NZ_JBFLAB010000044.1:0-36438 GCF_040742695.1 Microbulbifer discodermiae
AGTACTTAAACGCACTTCTTCAACAACCCAACAGCCTCTCTGCGAGACCAAAACAGGTTCAAAAGACAAAACTCCTGATGCCTGCGGGAGATGTGCATCTACACTCCTCCTCTTTATTTGACAGCCTTTTTACTGAAAGATTTTCTCAACAAAATCAATCAGTTGGAGCTGTCAGTCGCCACTTCTCAAGCAGCGAGGGCGCGAACTATACGCACTCAGACTTAACCGCGCAAGCACTTTTACGCGCCGAAATGAACTTTCTTTGGCGGGACGCCCCGATGGGGGCAGAGGCCCTTCGCCGACCCCCGGGATCGGGCCTGCGCCAGCGACAGCTTACAGCAAGAGGCAGGCTCTGCGTGTCGCCAATTTCCTCCTTCACTCCAACCCGTCGGTAGCCGCTCCCCGCTTGCGCTTTTGCGCGATACGCCACAGCCAGGTGGCCGGGCCGGACAGGGTATAGACAACCGCAATCGTCAATAAGACTCTCGGCGGGTCGATGGTGATAAGGCTGAATACCAGGATAACGGCGAGCATCATCACAAACGGCACCCGACCCTTAAAATCCAGGGTCTTGAAGCTCGCATAGCGAAAATTAGACACCATCAGCAGGCCGGCGGCAGCGGTGGTCACGGCGGCGACGATACCCACACCGATGCCCACGTCGGCATCGTAACCGGCCCACACCATACTGGTGACGATGGCCGCCGCGGCGGGGCTGGAGAGGCCGATAAACACACCCTTATCGACCTTGCCAACCTGGGTGTTGAAGCGCGCCAGTCGCAAGGCCGCACAGGCCGCGAACAAGAAGGCGGCGGCCCAGCCGATCTTGCCGAGCGGCCCCAGCCCCCAGCTGAATACCACCAGCGCCGGGGCAAGGCCGAAGGACACCATGTCCGACAGGGAGTCGTACTGAACCCCGAAGGCACTCTGGGTATCGGTCAACCGGGCGACGCGGCCGTCCAGGCCATCGAGTATCATAGCGGCAAAAATGGCGATCGCGGCCGCCTCAAAATTGCCATTCATGCCGGCGATGATTGCGTAGAAACCACTGAACAGTGCGCCGGTGGTAATCAGGTTGGGCAGCAGATAGATACCGCGGGCGCGCACCCGGGTACCGGCTGCCGACATTTCCTCTTCGATGTGCTCATCGACCGGCAGCCGAATCTCATCGGGCGCCTGTTCTGTTGACGACCCCGCCCGGGCTTTTCCGCCTTCCCCTGTGTCGCTCATGGTATCTCCGTGTCTACACTTCGTGGCAGCCGAGTTTACAGCGAATGTCGACCTTCGGCATAGAACAGAAAAGCGTCGGGGTCAGTATCGGACCCGCTCACCCGGCCCTCCAGGGCTCAGCCGTTGCCCTCAGTCTTGTCGATGATTTTGTTGGCCTTGATCCAGGGCATCATGGCGCGCAGCTTGGCGCCCACCTGCTCGATCTGGTGCCCGACCCCTATGCGGCGCTCGGCCTTCAGCCGCGGCTGGCCCGCCAAGGACTCCAGCATGAAGTCCTTGGCGAACTTGCCGGTCTGGATATCTTTCAGTACACGCTTCATTTCCGCTTTGGTTTCATCGGTGACGATTCGCGGTCCGGTGACATAGTCTCCGTACTCGGCGGTATTGGAAATAGAGTAGCGCATATCGGCGATGCCACCCTGGTACATCAGGTCGACGATCAGCTTGAGCTCGTGCAGACACTCGAAATAAGCCATCTCCGGCGCATAGCCCGCCTCCACCAGAGTTTCGAAACCGGCGCTCACCAGTGCGGAGACTCCGCCGCAGAGAACGGCCTGCTCGCCGAACAGGTCGGTTTCGGTCTCCTCGCGGAAGTTGGTTTCTATGATGCCGGAACGCCCACCGCCGTTGGCGGATGCATAGGAAAGCGCCAGCTCCCTGGCCTTGCCGGAGGCATCCCGGTAAACGGCGATCAGGGTGGGCACACCGCCCCCTTCCAGGTAAGTGGAGCGCACCGTATGGCCGGGCCCTTTGGGGGCTATCATGATGACATCCACGTCCTGGGGCGGCTCGATCAGTTCGAAGTGCACGTTAAAGCCGTGGGCAAACGCCAATGTGTCGCCGACCTTCAGGTAGGGAGCCACCTGCTCCCGGTAGACGGATGCCTGGTACTCGTCCGGGGTGAGTATCATTACCAGGTCCGCCTCCCTCACCGCCTCGGTCACCTCGGCCACACGCAGGCCGGCCTTTTCGGCCTTGGCCCAGGAGCTGGAACCCTCGCGCAGGCCCACGATAATATTCTTCACACCGGAATCTTTCAGATTGTTGGCGTGGGCATGGCCCTGGGAGCCATAGCCAATGATGGCTATGGTCTTGGATTGAATTAACGATTGATCACAATCTTTATCGTAAAAAACTCGCATCACTCTCTTTCCTGTTTCGTATCAACTCATCGAACACTTAAAACTTTTTCGCCGCGGGCAATGCCGGACACACCCGAACGCACCACTTCCATGATGCTGTGCTGGCCGAGCGCCTGCAGGAAGGCGTCCAGCTTTTCTTCGGTGCCAACCACCTGTACTGTGTAAATACTGCTGGTGACGTCGACAATCTGGCCGCGGAATATGTCCACGCTGCGCTTGATCTCCTCCCGCTGGGCGCCGGCGGCGCGCACCTTAACCAGCAACAGCTCCCGCTCTATGTGGGAGCCCTCGGTGAGATCCACCAGTTTCACCACATCGATCAGTTTGTTCAGGTTTTTGGTCACCTGCTCTATCTTGTGGTCATTGCCGATAGTAACCAGCGTCAGGCGCGACAGGGTGGCATCCTCTGTGGGCGCCACGGTGAGACTCTCGATGTTGTAACCGCGCTGGGAAAAAAGCCCAACCACACGGGACAGCGCCCCGGGTTCGTTCTCCATCAGAACTGAAACTATTCTGCGCATCGCTATTACTTCCCTAGGTTCGCTCTGTCTTGCTCAGCCACATGTCTCTCATGGAGCCGTTCGGCATCACCTGCATGGGGTATACATGCTCGGACGGGTCCACATAGACATCGATAAATACAGTGCGATCCTCAATGGCAAAAGCCTGCCGCAATTTATCGTGCAGTTCCTCGCGGCGCTCGATTTTCACTCCCAGATGTCCGTAGGCCTCCGCCAGTTTGACAAAATCGGGCAGCGATTCTTCATAGACAGAGTTGGAGAGCCGGCCTTCGTACTGCATCTCCTGCCACTGCTTGACCATGCCCAGGGCCTGGTTGTTGAGGCACAGGATTTTCACCGGCAGGTGGTATTGGGTGGCGGTGGACAACTCCTGAATACACATCTGTATGCTGCCCTCGCCAGTCACACAGATCACCTCGGAATCCGGGTGCGCGATCTTCACCCCCAGGGCCGCCGGCAGGCCGAAACCCATGGTGCCGAGACCGCCGGAGCTGACCCAGCGGCGCGGTTTGTCAAACAGATAATATTGCGCGGCGAACATTTGATGCTGCCCCACATCGGTAGTGACAAACGCATCGCCCCAGGTGATCTCGTGCACCGCCGCTATGACTTCCTGGGGCATGAGCATGTCGCCATCGGTGCGATAGCGGGGTGCCGCATAGATGCCGTGGCGCTCGCGCCAGTCGTCTATCTGTCGCCACCAGTCGACGATGGCCGACTGGTCCGGCTGTGTTTCCGACAGCGCCACCGCCTCCAGCATCTCGGCGAGCACAGATCGCGCGGTGCCGACAATTGGAATGTCGACAATGATGGTCTTGGAAATGGAGGCCGGGTCCACATCGACATGGATAATCTTCGCCCCCGGACAAAACTTGCTCGGCGTATTGGTGACCCGGTCATCGAAACGCGCACCCACGGCGAGAATTACGTCCGCGTGGTGCATAGCGGTATTCGCCTCGAAGGTACCATGCATACCCAGCATTCCGAGGAACCGCTTGTCGGTGCCGGGAAAGGCCCCCAGCCCCATCAGCGTGTTGGTTACCGGATAGTTGAGTTTGCGCACCAGCTCAGTGAGCAGTTCTGCGCTGTCACCCTGGATGACGCCGCCACCGGCATAGATAACCGGGCGCTTGGCGGATAGCAGCAACGCAACCGCCTTGCGGATCTGGCCGCTGTGCCCCCGGTCGGCGGGCGAGTAGCTGCGCATGCGCACCTTGTCCGGAAAGGTGTAGGGGAAACGCTCCGCGGGATTGGTCACATCCTTGGGCACGTCGATCACAACCGGCCCCGGCCGGCCGCTGTTGGCGATGAAGAATGCCTTTTTCACCACCGAGGGAATCTCCTCGGCTGTATTGACCAGAAAGCTGTGCTTCACCACCGGGCGCGAGCACCCCACCATATCGGTTTCCTGGAAAGCATCCTCGCCAATTTTGTCGCGCGGCACCTGCCCGGAAATCACCACCATGGGAACTGAATCCATATAGGCGGTGGCGATGCCCGTAATCGCATTGGTGGCCCCGGGGCCCGAGGTTACCAGCACCACACCGGGCTTGCCGGTGGAGCGGGCGTAGCCGTCCGCAGCGTGGGTAGCTCCCTGCTCGTGGCGCACCAGAACATGCTTGATCTCCTTCTGGCGGAAGATGGCATCGTAGATATGCAGCGCAGCCCCGCCGGGGTAGCCGAAAATCAATTCCACCCCTTCATCCTGCAGCGCGCGAACCAGCATGTCGCCACCGGAGAGTAATTCCACCGCAGCCCCCTCAAATTTCCCGTTTTGTAGGATATCTATCACCCCAAAGCCCCAAAAAGGCCCTGCAGTGACAATGACAAGCCGGGATTGTAAAGGAAAATTATGACAAATATCAGCCCAAAGGGCGATTTTTGTTCAATCTTTAGGATGAACCTGCCAATAGGGTATGGAGAAGCGCCGTCCGCGGCCCAAAGGGACACGAAAGCATTGTGGCTGGGCAGGTTAAGGTAGTACGAATAAGGCCCGGGGATGCCCCCTGGCAGGCTGTTGAAAAACACTTTTTCACCAGCCTGCTAGAGGACACACCACTGGCGCAAGCCCTCGGGGATCTACCAGGGTTAGACGGTTAAACTGTTAAGGCGGTTATGGGATTACCTTCCCAGCCCGGTACAATGCACACAACAAAAAGACTAGACACGGAAAGGGATAACTCATGCGCATGGCTCTCGTGACTTTGATTGCCGCCCTGGCCATGACCGCCCAGGCGGACGGTATCTATAAGTGGGTGGACGAAAACGGCGTGGTTCACTTCGGCTCCCAGCCCCCGCCAAAGAATAAAGAGGTGGAAGTCATCAGAACACCCAAATCCGACCGCTACAAACAGTGGGAGGCGGAGCAGCAGGCACTGCTGGCAACGCAAAAAGCCGCGGAGCAACCGGTCCAGGCCAATAAGCAACCCGCAGTGAAAGCCGAGCCAGAACCCCGGCAGCAGGTGGATACTTCGCAGGCCGAGCGGGCGATACGCGCCCAGCGCTGCCGGCGCGCCCAGGACAATTTGCAGGAACTAACCAGCCACTCCCGGGTCCGCGCAGTGGGACCGGACGGCGAATTGAGGGTACTGCCGGAAGAGGAGCGACAGGAGCGCATTGCTAAGGCCCGGCGGACGATTCGCGACAACTGCTGATTATATTATTAACGCGGCAATCAAATATTGCCGGGTTAATGTGGCACAAGGATGTGCCACCGCCAGCCGAAGGCTGACGCGAGCCCTTGAAATACAAGCAACTCCGCGCAGTTGCGCCAGTATTTAAAGGGCGACAGTCAAATATTTCAGGACGAAATATTTGACTGTCAGGTTAATAGCGGGATCAGGGCGGCCGCTTCCCGCAGGGCTGCCATGGCATCAGGGGTGAAGATAGGCTGACAGCTGGCTAAAAAACCTTCCTTGGCTTTCCCCAGCCCGGGTTTGCGACCCATGTCCGCAAACCTTCCAGGACAACTCAAGCCGTTACACGCATGATTTGCGGCCTGCACGCCCCTGTTCGGGTCAGCGGCGGCATCACCGCCGATCAGCCCTCCCCTGTCTCATAGGGGTTCTTGCCGCCACCCTCAATCCAGGCATCCAGCTCGGACGCCAATACCGGCAGGGGCACCGAGCGCAACTTCAAAATCGTGTCATGGAAATAGCGCTGATCGAACTCTGCTCCCAGGGCTTCTTCCGCTTGCGCACGCTTGCTGCGGATCAGCATCTCGCCAAGCTTGTAAGACAATGCCTGCCCCGGCCAGGAGATATAGCGGTCCACCTCGGTGGTGATCTCGTGCTCCGACAGGGCCGTGTGTTCGCGCATATAGTCCAGGGCCCGCTCGCGACTCCAGCCGTACAGGTGGATACCGGTATCCACCACCAGCCGGCAGGCACGCCACATCTCGTAAGTCAGGCGGCCGAACTCCTCATAGGGTGTATCGTATACCCCCATCTTGGTGCCCAGCCACTCGGTATAAAGCCCCCAGCCCTCACCGTAACCGGAGAAGTAGTTGTCCGCGCGGAACTGGGGGATGTCGCCCGCCGTCTCGCTGGCAATGGCGGCCTGCAGGGCGTGTCCCGGCGCGCACTCGTGCAGCGTCAGCGCCGTCAGCGTATACAGCGGCCGCGACGGCAGGTCGTAAGTATTCATCAGGCAACTGTCCAGGCCACCGCGCCCCGCAGTGTAAAAAGGGGCTATCGCATCCGGCACCGGCAGTATGGTAAAGCGCCGGCGCGGCAACATTCCCAGTGTGTCCCCCAGGGCACCGTCAACCCGCTTGGCCACATAGGCGGAAAACGCCAGTAACTCGTGTGGGGTCTTGGCATAGAACTGCGGGTCTGTGCGCAAATACTGCAGAAACGCCGGCATATCGCCCACAAATCCCGTCTGTCCCTTCACCACCTCCATTTCTGCACGGATTCTCGCCACCTCTTTCAGGCCGCGCTGGTGAATCTCTTCCGGGCTCAGCGCCAATGTGGTGTAGGCCTTTACCTGGCTGCGGTAAAAAGCGTCGCCCTGGGGCAGATCCTGGGCGGACAGCGACGTGCGGGTCTCGGGCAGATATTCGTCCAGGAAAAATCTGTGCATCCCACGATAGGCCGGAATCACTGAAGTGCGGATCGCCTTGCGCGCCTCGGCCTGCAGCTCCCGCTGCAGATCAGCCGGAATTGAATCGGGCATGGACTCCATGGGGCTCCAGAATGGATTGTCGGAGCCCTCCTGCATATAGGGGGCAAAGGACTTATCGCGCCCCTGCAGAGTCACTCTCGGCACACTGTAGCCCCGCGCCAGGCCCGCGCGCATATTCTCCATTTGCTCTGAAAAGAAACGCGGCAGGTCTCCCATGCGCGCGATATAGCTGCGATATTGGCCTGCATCGGCCAAACTGCCGCGGGGGGAGAGGTGCGTCCAAAACAGGGAATCGGAATTAAGCGGTGCCTCATAGGTGCGGTAACGCACCTCCGCCAAACGGGACTCGATTATCTGACGGAAAACCGCCGCGTTGATACGCTCTTCGTGGCTGAGCTCCTGCAAAGGTATTTGCTCCAGCTCCGCCAGTGCCGCCTCCCAATAGCGCCGCCGAGCCTCCTGGGAAGCGGTGTCCACTGACGGAAAGCGATTGCCCGGCAGCCACTCCCCTTCCGCATCCTTGACCATCGCATTCTGCTGCTTGCGCCAGTCGTATTCGGCGTTGTACAACGCCTGCAGACGTCGATCCGCCGACTCACCACTATTCTCCTTGGCAACTGCAGTTCCGAACGGCAAAAAAAACGTCGCAAAAGCGGCGACAATCATTACTTTCCTTGATCGACTCTGCTTGGATATAAGCAAACTGGACATAAGTGGGGCTCCGGAAATCATAGTGACTCCCGGGACACCATAGGAACCACTGGCGCACCGGGTCGCCTGATACTAAGCGGACAGGCCCGCATGTCAATGGCAAGGTGTGAATATTCAATCGGCTTGGTTCACATTCAATTCAGTCGATCAAGTCGAGATACCATCGACATTCGGGAAAATAACAAAACTCCAAAACAAAAGTATCGCGAAATATTTAGACACAGAAAATCCTAAAGGGTATCTTTCTATAGGAAAGACCGGGATCACAATAGCCTTTACACCACCCCAGGCTGGCGCCTCTGAGTCACTATGATAAGAAGTGCATCGCATCAACCGCGCCTGCAATGTGATAAGGAAAAACTATTGTTTCGGACGGAACCCAAGGTGTTATTGAGAGTTCAACGGCAGTCGCATTTTTGTTATTAACCTGGCGTCAGCCTTCGGCTGGCGGTGGCACATCCTTGTGCCACATTAACCCGGCAATATTTGATTGCCGGGTTAATAAAAAGCCCCGCTCACAATTAAACTAAGCGATGCACTGAAACTGGCTAATTCGCGGAGCTAAAGTGTCCCATCGCTAATGCATACGATGGGATAAATTGGCCATTATAAAAATGGTGCCTCCCGCCATAATACCGAGCAGCAACACAGAGAACAGTATCAACAACAGGTCCTCCCGCTTCTGTTGCGACAGGTCAATATGCAGAAAGTAGCGCCCATGCACGACGATCTGCCACAGTGCGCACACACCGATCACCACCAGGACCACCGAGGCGGGCAGCTTCTGCCAGGCAACCAGGCCGAAAGGAATCAGGGTGAGTGCCAGGGCCTTGCCGAAGCCGATGAGGTAACCTCGCACTTCCCGCTCATAACTGGGCGGATTGTTCATCAGGCAACGCCTCCCAGATAGACAATGGAGAAAATCCCGATCCATACAATATCGAGAAAATGCCAGAACAAACTCAACTGCAGCAGCCTGACTTTCACCACTGTATTGGTGCCAAACACCTGAAGCTGAATCAGCATAACGACTATCCACACACAGCCGGCGGCCACATGCAGGCCGTGTAAAGGCACCAAACCGAAAAAACTGGAGAGATAGCCAGATCGGTCGGGCCCCGCACCCATGGCCAACATATCGTGGAAGTCATGCAGCTCCATATATAAAAAAGCCAGGCCCAGTAGCAGTGTAATCACCATCCAGAAGTTTATCCTCGGCAGTGAATGCTTATGTCGCACCGCTAATGCTGCAAATCCGAAGGTCAGGCTGCTGATGAGTAATACCATCGTTTGGGCAAATACACTGCCGAGATTGGTCACATCTACTGGCGTCGGTCCTTCGGCATATGACCAGGGGGTTTGCATGGTGATGTAGGTGGCGAACATCAGGCCAAAGATAATCAGGTCGCTCATGAGAAACACCCAGAAACCAAATACCTTGGTTTCGGCGGTCTCGTGGTCCTCACCGTGATGCTCTCCCAGATTGATACCCGGGTGCCTTAAGGTCCCGGTAATCATGGTGCCGGCTCCATGGCAGCTAGCCCGAGGTTATCCGAGGTGGTTTCCCTGTCTCGCGTTATTCCCTGAACCCGGCCAATAGCATCCAGCCAGTCCCGGTGCTCTCGTTCCACCTCCGCGGCCGGTATCACTCTCTCCTGATCACTAAAGAAACTACGCACTATTAGCACTAAGGGTAAAACGGCCGCAGACAACACCACCAGCCACCAGATATACCAGGTAAGGGCCATACCCAAAATAGTGAGAGCGATCATATAGATCATGCCTATCGGGGTATTACGCGGCACAGCAATATCTTCATAGTGATCCGGGTGGAGGTAGGCCCGGCCAGTGGATTTCAGTTCTGCGAAGCCATCCCGGGCAGTTACCCGGGGCAGCACGGCAAAATTGTACTCGGGTGGCGGCGAGGGCGTAGACCACTCTAGGGTGCGCCCATTCCAGGGATCGCCCAAGGGTACCCGTGTCTGAGCTCTGTCACGCACACTTACCCAAAGCTGCACCAGCAAAGTAAGCAGGGCTGCGAAAATCAGTGTACCTCCCACCAGGGAGACCATAAATACAGGCTCAAATAAAGGGTCAGTGTAAGTTACCGAGCGTCTGGGCATACCCATCAAACCCACCACATACAAGGGTAGGAAAGTAAAGGCAAAGCCGGCTATCCACAATAGTGCGGCAGCCCGACCCCATTTTTCGTTTAGCCGGTAACCGAATACTTTAGGGAACCAATAATTGAGTGCCGCCAGGAGGCCAAACAAAACACCGGGAATAATCACATTGTGGAAATGGGCCACCAGAAACAAGGTATTGTGCACCTGAAAGGATATAGTCGGATTGGCCAACATAACCCCTGTTACACCGCCAATAGTGAACAGCATAAAAAAACCAGTAAGGTAGATCACCGGCACTGTAAAACGGATACGGCCTCGAAACATAGTGGCAATCCAGTCGTAGATTTTTACCCCGGTAGGTACCGCAATCAGCATCGATGCAATACCGAAGGCAATATTGACGTTGGGACTTTGCCCCATGGTAAAAAAATGGTGCAGCCACACAGCAAAGCTCAATACAGCGATCACCATGGTTGCATATACCAGCGAAGCATAGCCGTACAGACGCTTGCCGGAAAAGGTGGCGACGATTTCCGAGTATATGCCATATGCGGGAAGTACCAGCAAATACACCTCCGGATGACCGAACAACCAGAAAAGGTTGATGTAGTTCATCATATTGCCGCCGAGGTCATTGGTGAAAAAATGAAAATCCAGGTACCGGTCAAGGGCCAGGGTCGCGGTGGCGACGGTCAGCGGCGGCATTGCGAAAATCATAATGATAGCCGTGCAGAGCACCGTCCAGGTGAACAGCGGCATACGGAACAGGCCCATGCCCGGGGCTCGCTCCTTGTAAATGGTTACCGCGAAGTTGATACCGCTCAGGGTTGTGCCGATTCCCGCAATACCTACCGACCATATCCAATAGTCCGGTCCAGGACCCGGATTGAAGGCCCTGCCGGTGTAAGGCGGTGTGCCCTGCCAGCCACCGGTTGAATAATCGCCCACCGCCAACGATATCATCACCAGCGTCGCACCCGCCGCCGTCAATGCCAGGCTGATCTGGTTTAACACCGGAAATGACACGTCACGCGCACCTATCTGCAGCGGCATCACATAGTTGATCACACCGGCAATAAATGGCATCGCGACAAAAAATATCATGATGGTGCCGTGAGTGGTAAAAAGCTGCGCAAAGTGGTTGCCCGCCAGAAAGCCTCCATCCAGGCCCAGAGCGTGCTGGGCAATCATTATAAAGCCTTCGATAACACCCCGGGTCAGCATCACCAGTGAGAGAACGATATACATAATACCGATGCGCTTGTGATCCGTGCTTGTCAACCACTCGAACCACAGGGTTCTCCACCAGCGGTAGTAGGTGATCAGACTTACCACTACCACTAACCCAATAATCAAAATAGCGCCGGCGGCGGCGGCAATCATTTCATTGACACTGGGGTTTTCGATCACCCTGAAAAGCTGGAAGGATTCCGGTGAAATCCGGCCGGTCAGCCAGTGCCAGGAATCGTCTGTATTCACGAAGATCCCCCTATTTATGAAGTTGCGGCGTTGTATCCGGCGGCGCCGGCACTCGATACAGCACACCTCCAGGCTGCTCGGTCATCGGAATATTTTCACCGGTATGGTAGCGATCGATAACACTTTGGTAGAGCCCGCGATTTATCCTATTGAAATACGTTATCCCTTCGGGCATTTGTGCATTGGCAAATACCTGATGAACCTGCGCCTTGCTTGAACGCTGTGCCAGTCGTGCATAGGTAGTTTTATCAAGTCTGACGCCGACAGATCTCGCGTTCTCTATCCACGATTCAAAATCATGGTTGCTCAGTGCTATAGCCTTAAATTTTTGGCCGGCAAAACCGTCGCCGTTAAACTGGGTATTTTCACCTTCAAACACACCGACTGCATCAGCCTTGATATAAAGCTTTGTCTGCATACCCGGCATCGTATAGATCTGCCCGGCCAGGGGACTTATGAGAAAAGATTGCATCACCGTATCGCTGGTGAGAACCAGGGAAACAGGCGTGCCTACGGGAAAAGCCATCTCTCCGATACTGGCCACGCCGTATTCAGGATAGATAAACAGCCATTTCCAATCCAAACCAACCACCTGAATATCTAACGGCGCCCGCTCCGGATCGATCGGGCGATAGGGGTCCAAAGATTTGGTACTGTGCCAGAGCTGCACGGATAACGAAAAAATAATAAGAAAGGGAATACCCCACATCACTGCGTCCAGACGCGCCGAAAACTCCCAGTTAGGGGTATAGCTCGCTCGCTTGTTTTTGTAGCGATAACGCCACAACATCAACGGCACCAGCAGGAAGACGGGGCCCGCCGCAAGCATCGACAGCCAGATCACTCTGATAAAATGCGATTTCTGGGCTTCTGCTATAGGCCCCTTGGGGTCGAGAAAGGATTGAGCATCAGAACCGCAGCCGGAAGTGAGCAGCGCTACTGCGGCTACCCAACAGACAATTGGTACTCTATCCCGCAGTACTTTGAGATAAAAAATCTCTGTTTTCATTTTGCATTAACTGGCCTAAAAATACTCGGCGCATATTTACGGGTGGTCAATGAAACGCTCAATCCAGCGATGAAACTTGTTCGGTCCAGTATAGCAAAACCCTGCAATAAACAAGGCGGCTCTTACAAAAAGCTGATCCACGCCTATCCCACCGGCAGATCAGCCTGAGTTTGATCGGTAGCAGCGCGGTTGCTCGGACAGAGTATTTCGGGCAGGCTCTGGATTGTCTTTTATCATTTAAGGATGCCTTAGCAAGAGAGGCAATACAATGAGACTGGCTGTTCAGAGTGTCTATCTGTGCTTTATTCCGTTTAGTTTGGCGCCCGCATCAAATGTCGGACCCTTTTTCGAAAGGTACGAATTTATTAACCCCACCAGCATGGGCCGTAGCTGCCTCTCATAAAGCCTACCAGAGGTTTTTTGCGCAAAACACTTCTTTAAACATCGAATCAACTGCCGGTTGACTTTCGGCACTGCACGGCAGAGGAAAACGCACCATGGAATGCGGCGTCCCTCTTGAATGTATTTTTGGCCAATGCGCTCGGGCTGTTTCCTGAAGCTTGTTCATCACGAATCCGCCAGCGATTCTGATACTGGTGCACAAACATCAGCAGCAATAGAGAGAGGTCATGATCGCCAGCCATCCCCGAGCCGCCAATCCGGTCTTTCCCCTACTCCATGCCTTACTGCTTCCGAAGTCGTTCTGCCAGATGTCGAAGTGCTTCTCCTCGCCCCAACGGCGCAAGTATAAAAATGCTCCTACACCGGGAGTCAAACTCATTGCGTTGGCGGGAAATTCGAAGCCATTTCCATCCTGTGTCTGGTATTGAATCAGCCGCCAGCGCGCCTGACTGGATTTGAGTGTCACTCCCTCGCCTCACAAAACCCCCTTCTTTTCAAGAAGATGTGTCAGATTTGGCCTGAACTGATCCAGCGAACCGGTGCATTCAAACTGGTTAATTTGCAGAGCCATCAATGATAAAGTCGACATATATGCCGGCCTCATATTGCACCTCATCAAAAGACGGCTCCCTTGATTCGCTGTATGCGGCATCCCTTTCATCACTATCGATCCGACTGGCTGTCACAACAATTTCCTCCAGGATCAGTGCCCCTTGCGTAGCCCTTTGCTTCACATTTGATACTCTAAAAGCTACAGGCTTCAATTTCACGCCGAGGCTTTCTTCGTAGAACTTCTTTTGCGCCATTACTTTCTGAACCGCCAATTCCTTGACCTGCATTTCAAACTCATTCTTCTTTGTATGCTCAAACAAGGTGTCGGAAAGCTCGGCCTCTATATGCTCATCAGCCACTTCAGCCACCCTGTTTAACTGGGATTCATCGGTTATACTGACAGCGATACGATTAACAACCTCATAACTACTCGGTTTTTTACCAAACCAGCCATATTGCGGAGAGGTGGAGAACTTTGAGCTGTTAATATTTTCAGCGGAAACTCCGGAAGAAGTTAATGCTTGTGTTATCACTTCCCTAAGCTGGCTATTTTTAGCGATGGCCTCAGAAAGCACCTTCTCTTTCGTCTTTATCACCAAACTTACCAATGCCTTATCTGTATACGCCTTCTTTTCTGCTTCGGCAAATATGGTTACAACCTCCTCTTTTGGATAGAGAAAACCTCTAAGCTCATCTGGATTGCCTTTTATTTCCGTAACCGACAATGCCTTCAATGGAAAAATTGCGAACACAAGAAACAATATAAAGTTTTTCATAGTCTTCTCTTTGTCAACTCGGTAGCCGATCAGCCGCGGCAAGCCTGCCGTGTGAATAAGCAATTGTGTGGCCGTGATGTCTCCGCTTGCGGGGACATTTCTTCCGCGAAACTGGGGAACGAATCCGCGAGTGTATCCTAAAACCGCATTATGCCCTGTTCAACCAGACGCGCAATCATTGTTGCAGTTAAGGCTTTGGCATTGGAACCAATGTACCAACGACCGTCGATAGTGACAGGTTCCGGACGACCCTGTGCGCAAACGCCGCCCGCCGCCTCAACAGCGATCCTGCCATCGATTTGAGCCAGTGTGGTAGCAGCAGGAAGGTCGTTTTTGCTACAGGTCGCAATAAATGTCTGTACGGAAAATGCCCGCAGCCCATCGTCCGCATGGGCGATAAGGGTTCCCGCCAGGAGAGCGACTTTAAGAAAAACCTTTGAAGGAATCCTGATATACCGGCCACGCATCCCAGGGCCTGTATTTAAAGCGGCATTCCTTC
This sequence comes from Microbulbifer discodermiae, assembly GCF_040742695.1. Lineage (NCBI taxonomy): Bacteria > Pseudomonadati > Pseudomonadota > Gammaproteobacteria > Cellvibrionales > Microbulbiferaceae > Microbulbifer > Microbulbifer discodermiae. The sequence goes on from NZ_JBFLAB010000044.1 coordinate 14,573, forward strand.
TAAATCTTAAATTGGCACTGGGAATTATTAAATCAGCATATAATATTAGTGTTGTAGACATTCCACCTATGCCGCCTTATGCTACTCCGCTAAAACTACTAGAGCTATAGCGACAACTTCTACTGCGGTAGATATTGCACTTAGTTTTCCGTCGACCAGATACCATCCCCGACGGCGGCAATTTCAACATAAGCGGGATTAGTTGACTTAATGCATGTTATGACAGCAATGACCCATGGGAAGGGTTGAGCTTCCTTTAACCATGGGTTACCGGGGAAAGAACTGCAAAAGCTACTTCAGGCTTTCTTATGATATTGGGCGCTTGATTATCTCTGTTAGGCGCCGTCTTCTTGCTGGTACCTACTTATTAACCTGACAATCAAATAGTTCGTCCTGAAATATTTGATTGTCGCCCCTGAAATACTGGCGCAACTGCGCGGAGTTGCTTGTATTTCAAGGGCCCGCGCCAGCCTTCGGCTGGCGGTGGCACATCCTTGTGCCCCATTAACCCGGCAATATTTGATTGCGGGGTTAATATTTTAGAAGTTTTCGAAAAACACAGAGAAATTTGCTGTGTTGAGACACCTTTGTAGAGTAAGAGTCAGATGGGCAGAAATACCAGCGAGCTTCTCGGCCAATTGAAAATTAACCGGGAGGCAGCTCCGGAATCCAACTCCCGGCCCACTATCATCGCAGCTTCGGCTGGTGTCGCCGCCGGTCTGTTACTGGGCATCTTCGCAACTACCCTATTGGACGATGAAAAGCCGGCGCCTCAACCAATCGCCAAAGCGGTCGCCCAGGATTCCACTACCCCCAAAATACAGCCCGCCCCGGTTATTGAACGCGAAACAGTGCTCAACGCCTCCGGCTATATCACCGCGCGGCGTATGGCCACTGTTTCCGCCGAAGTAATGGGCCTGATTACCAGCGTGGACGTCGAAGAGGGCATGAGCGTGACCGAAGGCCAGGTACTGGCGCAGCTGGACGACGCCAAAGCGAAGGTGAACCTGGACTTTGCCCTGGCCCAGATCCAGGTATTGCGGGCGCGCCAGGCGAGCATTGTCGCCAACCTGGAAGAGGCCCAACGCCAGCGGGTACGCTTTGCGGGCCTGATAGACAGACAATACTCCAGCCGCGCCCAGCTCACCCAGAGCGAAGCCAGAGTCGAGAGTCTGCAGGCGGAACTCTCCAGCGCCCTCGCGGATATCAAAGTGGCGGAGATCGAAGTACAGCGACAGAGGGAGCGGCTGGAGGATCACACCATACGCGCGGCCTTTGCCGGGGTGGTCACACAGAAAAATGCCCAACCCGGCGAAATCGTTGCGCCCAGCTCTGCCGGCGGCGGTTTTACCCGCACCGGCATCTGCACCATCGTCGACATGGATTCCCTGGAAATCGAAGTGGATGTGAACGAGGCCTTTATAGGCCGGGTCTCTCCGGGGCAGAAAGTGAATGCCAACCTGGACGCCTACCCGGACTGGGATATTCCGGCCACAGTGGTTGCCATCATTCCCACGGCTGACCGGGCCAAGGCCACTGTGCGGGTGCGTATCGGCATAGACAGGACAGACCCCAGAATCCTTCCGGATATGGGTGTCAAGGTGGCGTTTCTACAGCGGGAAGCAGAGGGTTAGTGGCGAGCTGCCTGTTATCGGAAAAAACAGCTTTTCATTGAGTCTACTGGCAGGCAAGACAATCAATAAAAGTACTGGAGGGATTAAGTGATGTCGCAGGACGTATTGTTTCAATTAACGGGCGTGAACAAGAGTTTTGTCAAAGGCAAAGAGAAAATCTCCATCTTTAACAACCTCAACCTCAGTATCAACCGTGGTGACTTTGTCGCCATTATGGGTCCTTCCGGCTCCGGCAAAACCACACTGCTGAATATGCTCGGCGGCGTGGACCAACCCAGTGGCGGTGAAATCTGGTTCGATGGCGCGCGCATGGACAACTTGGGCGAGGGCGCCCTGACTCGCTGGCGCGCGCACAATATCGGCTTTATTTTCCAGTTCTACAATTTGATGCCAATGCTCAACGCGGCGCGCAATGTGGAGCTGCCCCTATTGCTGACCAAACTGTCCAAGGCGCAACGGAAACAGAATGTCGAGACGGCCCTGGCCCTGGTGGGCCTGTCCGACCGCACTAAGCATATGCCCAGCGAAATGTCCGGCGGCCAGCAGCAGCGGGTGGCCATAGCTCGCGCAATCGTCTCGGACCCGAAACTGCTGCTATGCGACGAACCCACCGGCGACCTGGACCGCACCACTGCCGAAGAAATCCTCGAGATGCTGCAGCTACTCAACCGCGAGCACGGCAAGACCATTGTCATGGTTACCCATGACCCGGCGGCGGCCAAGTACGCGAACCAGACGCTCAATCTGGATAAGGGCAAATTCGTGCAAAAGGAATTGGTGGCATGAGTGATCTCTACCTAATTTACAAGAACCTGACCAGGAAGCCGCTGCGGCTATTCCTCACCTGCTTTGCGATCTTTATTGCCTTCCTGATTTTTGGTGTCGTCACCACCTTCAAAAGCGCCCTGGATTCCGGCATCGAGATGTCCGCGGACAACCGTCTGGTGGTATTCAACCGCATCAACTTTACCGTGTCGCTGCCGGAGAGTTACTTCCAGAAGGTCGCGGCGGTCGAAGGTGTCAGGGATGTGACGCACCTGAACTGGTTCGGCGGCTACTATCAGGAGCCCGCCCAGCAGCTGAGCATAATGGCGGTAGAACCGGAGTCCTACCTGCGTATTTATTCTGAACAGCTGGTACCAGAAGAGCAACGCGAAGCCTGGATACGCAACCGCCAGGGCATTCTGGTAGGGGAGAAACTCGCGGACATGTTCGGCTGGAAACTCGGCGATCGGGTGCCGATTTCCTCCAATATCTTTTCCCACAAAGAGGGCGGACAAACCTGGGATTTTGTCGTTGAGGGAATCTTCTCCGCCAGCGACGAGCAGGCGGAAACCCGCATGGCGGTTTTCCACTACAAGTACTTTCAGGAGACTACCACTTTCGGCGGCGACAACCTCGGCTGGCTGGCGCTAACCACCGAAGATCCGTCCCTAAACGAGCAGGTGGCAAAAACCATTGATGAAATGTTTGCCAATTCGCCCTACGAAACGGACACCAGCACCGAAAAAGCCTTTAACAAGGCCTTTATCGAACAGTTGGGCAACATTGGCCTGATCATATTTGGTGTAGTGTTTATGGCCTTTTTCACCATCCTGGTAGTCGTCGGCAACACTATGGCGCTGGCGATCCGCGAGCGTACCGGAGAGATAGCCGTGTTGAAAACCCTCGGTTTTTCGCGCCAGCGGGTATTCGGAATGGTGCTGTCTGAATCCCTGCTGGTCTCTCTGCTGGGCGGGGCCGCCGGTCTGGCAGTGGCTTACTTTGTGCTCGAAGCGGTCAAAGCCACCCTCGGCCAATTTCTGCCCAATCTGGTGATGGATCGGGGTTTAGTGCTGCAGGCAATTGGCTATATGCTGCTGCTGGGCCTGCTGACCGGTCTGGTGCCGGCAGTCAACGCGCTGCGACTGAATATCGTTACGGCTTTTAACAGGGGATAAAGGAATGCGCTCTTTAATGTCTCAAATTGCCACCGTAACGGTGATGAATATCCGCAGCTTGCCCCAACGCCTGTGGATGTCGCTGGCGATGGTGCTGGCCTCCGCAGTAGTGGTGGCGATACTGCTCGCTTTTCTGGCCATGGCCAAAGGTTTCGAGGCCACACTGAGTGGCGCAGGCTCCGACACTATTGCGGTCCTGACCCGGGAAGGGGCGGCGGCAGAGATCAACTCGGTGGTCACCCGCGAACAGGTCAATCTGGTGGCCGATTCCCCTGGTATCGTCCAGGATGCCCAGGGAGCGGATATTTCTGCAGAGCTCTATGTGATCGTTGACGGCACCAAAAAGAGTTCCGGCACCGACGCCAATATACCGCTGCGCGGCCTGGACGCGCGCGGTATGGCAATGCGCAGTAATATGGAACTGGTTGAAGGGCGCATGTTCACACCGGGCACCAATGAGATGATCGTGGGCGCCGGTGTGCTGCGGGAATTTGACGGTTTTGCAATCGGCCAGGAAGTGCGCTTCGGTAAAAATGTATGGACGGTAGTAGGCGTCTTCTCGACCGGAGGTGATATCTTCGAGAGCGAGCTATGGGCGGACGCCAGGATGATCCAGAGCCACTACAACCGGGGCAGCAGTTACCAGGTAATCCGCGCACGACTGGAACAGCCCGGCGACCTGGCACCACTGCAGGAAACCATCGACCAGGAACCGCGGCTGAACCTCGAGCTAAAAACTGAAGCGGAGTATTTCTCGGAGCAGGGCAAACAGCTGCAGTACATGGCCATCTTCGGCCGCGTAATCAGTTCTATCATGGCTCTGGGAGCCCTGGCTGGGGCACTGAATACCATGTACACCTCGGTGGCGAGCAGGGCAAAGGAAATCGCCACCCTGCGCGCCCTCGGCTTCGGCAACTTCTCCGCCTTCTGCGGCACCATTGCCGAAGCCCTGGTACTGGCTGCCGCCGGCGGTCTGCTCGGCTCCCTGGCTGCCTTTGCCTTCTTCGACGGGCTCAACACATCCACCCTCGGCGGCAGTTTTACTCAGGTAGTATTCAGTTTCGAGATGTCGCCGGACCTGTTTGTACAGGGCGCAGTACTGGCGCTACTGATCGGCTTCGTCAGCGGTTTCTTCCCGGCTTGGCGCGCAGCGCGGATGCCGGTCATTGTGGCCTTCCGCAATGAAGCCTAACCATTTGTTGTCCCGAAAGGACAAAACAATAAGGCGTGGCTAGAAAGTCGTAAACAGCACGGGCTGATTCAGGGGTTCGTCCCCATCAGCCCGACACAGCCAATCCAGCACCAATAGTTGGCATAACGTCCAGCCTGCGGTACCGAGGGCCAAAAAGCTTCAGGCGAATACTGGTAATACTGCAACTATGTTCGAAGTCAGAGTGAAGTTTAGCTACGCTTGTTTCGAGCAGGTAATCGGGTAGCAACCTGACTGGCATGAGATCCAAATCCACAAGGGGATATCGTTGACAAGACCGCACCATACGGGAAGTACACCATTCTTAGATTTATTCTCTCTCAAGCTGAACAATTTAATCGAACAATCACCATAGAAAATTTACTATCGACCAAGATTATCAATTCCAGAGAAACTAAAATTAGGAAAATTTATTCTTATTTACAGGCACAGTGTGCCGTCGATTCTTTAACTTTATCCAGAAAATACGCGAAGTTCTTTATCAACCTCTCTTAAAATACATTGAATTTAATTGTCCTCCACCAATAAGAAATTTCTATAATTAACTCAAATTATTTTTACTTATTCTCCCCGAAAGGCCATTTAAGTATCAATTAGGCAGCAAACAACGTAAAGTAGCATTGTGCACCCCAAAAAACGTTGCCACAACCTATTACATAGAATATGCTGAAATCGCTGTAGGAATTATTGTTAATTTTAGCTCAAACTTTTAATTAAATTATTTATCAATTTAAGGAAGGCATATGCTTAAAATTATAAATAGCTTTTCTCACCTGGCAGCCTCAATCCTCCTTATAGGATTTTCCCAATTTAGCCAGGCTAATATCTTGGATGGCGATTGCAGCGTCCAACTACAATGCCCGGACAACTCTATTATCAGTTGTGAGGGGAGCAATTACAGTTGTTCGACTGGAGCTAACTATGTGAGCTGTAATGGGCAGACTACCCATTGTAATGATTGTGTCGCTCCCCCAGTGATGGATATTGTAGAGTTAATCCCCGCATACTATCCTCCTCAACATCCTTATGGCCGCTACGAATTATCACCAGGCACAGCAGGGCCTAATTATTTTTGGTCAGTTAATTACGGTGAAATTATGAGTGGCAGCCCCGGAGATCAAGTGGTCATAAAATCCTCTTCTGTCGGCTGGTTTACCATTACTGTGACCGCAACTTCCACGGTACCTGGCTGTGATAAAACCACCATATTCTCGGAGAATTTTTATGTTGAGGAAAATCCCTTCTAACAACTAGATACAGCAAGGGAGCTAAAGAAGGCATTACCAGCAATCTATTGATCCGGATAGGGATGTTCGGATCGCAAATCGAGTGTGTAATTGCTTAACTCTTTTGTCTCGGAAGGTTTGTGGACATGCTCCGAAAATCCGGGCTACGAAAAGCCAGAAAAATCTTTTTCAGAAAATCGCTAGTGCTTCGTTCCCTGTTAGATCAGGAGGTGAAACTTAATACTGCGGGACCTCGTGATAGTCCCTGCCCAAGTAGAGATACATGGCCGGCACCACAAATAGTGTAAACAACGTACCAATAGTCATGCCGGTGGAGATCACAAGGCCCATGGCGAAACGGGCCCCGCCGCCGGGGCCGGCCGCCAGCAGCAGGGGCACCATCGCCAACACCAGTGAGGCGGTTGTCATCAGGACCGGGCGCAACCGGATAGCGGCGGCCTGTTCTATGGCCTCCCGCTTGCCCAATCCCTGCTCCTGCAGTTTGTTGGCAAATTCCACAATCAGGATACCGTGCTTAGAGATGACTCCGATCAAAGTTACCAGACCCACCTGTGTGTAGATATTCAGCGTCGTCAGGCCGAGGCTGACAAATATCATGGCGCCACACACACTCATGGGGACGGTCACCAGCATAATGAGGGGGTCGCGCCAGGATTCGAACTGTGCAGCCAGCACCAGGTAAATTACGATAAGGGCAAAGAAAAACGTCACTACCAGTTGGGAGCCCTCAGCCTTGTACTGCCGGGACTGGCCGGAATAATCCACGCTATAGCCGGGAGGCAGGATTTCCATCGCGGCGGTTTCCAGCACCCCCAGTGCCTCATCCAGTGTAATACCCGGGCGCGGCACGCCGGATATGGTTACCGCATTCAGCTGCTGAAAACGTTTGAGCTGCTGCGGTTCGACCCTTTCCTGCAGTGTAACCAGGGTGGAAATAGGTACCAGGTCGCCACTACCGGTGCGAATATAGTATTGCTTGAGCTGTTCGGCGCTGAGTCGTTCGACCCGCACCACCTGGGGTATGACTTTGTAACTGCGGTTGTCCAGGGAAAATCGGTTGACATAGGCACCGGACAGCGCCGAGCCGAGTTCGCGGCCGATATCCGCCATGTTGATGCCCATGGCGGCGGCCTTGTCCCGGTCGATCAATACCCGCTGCTCGGGCTTGTCCAGCTTCAGGTCGCTATCCACAAAAATAAATTTTCGGCTGGCATAGGCACGCTGCATGATTTCGTCAGCGAATACAGCGAGGTTTTCCACCGGCTCGGTGGCACCGATTACAAATTCAACCGGGAGATTGCCGCCGGCGGTGGGCAGGCTCGGCGGGACCACTACGGCGATTTTAAGCCCGGCAATATCTGTCACCTGCCCACTGATAATCGCCTGCATCTGGTGGGTATCCCGGTGGCGCAAATTCCAGGAGTTGAGCACGAAACCGGCGATAGCGCTGTTGCTGGCATTGCCGGAGCCACCTACGCCGTTCAACAGGAAGAGATTTTCCACTTCCGGGTGGGCATCGGCGATAACATTGAACTCCTGAGTGAAAAGCTCCAGGTAGTCCAGCGTTGCATAAGCATCCGCGGAGGAGATGGTCAACACCAACCCTCTATCCTCGTCGGGCTCCAGTTCCCGGGGAGAACCCAGGAACAAAAAATAACAGCTGGCCAAAACAATCAAACCGAACACCAGCACCACGATACGATCATCCAGGATGTTGTGCAGGCGGCGTCGATAGCTGCCCTGCATACGGTCGAACAACTGTTCCAACCACTGTTCCAGCCGCGTGCCGCCATCATCGTGCGGTTTCAGTATATTCGCCGCCATCATTGGCGACAGGGTCAATGCGACCACGCCAGACAGCAGCACCGCCCCCGCCAGGGAAAACGCAAACTCCACAAACAGGGTGCCGGTGAGTCCACCGAGAAAGCCAATAGGCAGATATACGGCGATCAAGGTGGTGGTCATGGCCACTACTGGCCAGGCGAGTTCCCGCGCACCTTTTATCGCCGCATCCCTGGGCGCCATACCCTCCTCGATATGCCGGTGGACATTTTCGAGCACGATAATTGCGTCGTCCACCACGATACCGATTGCCAGAACCATGGCCAACAGGGTGAGCAGGTTGATGGAAAAGCCCATCAGCAACATCAGGAACAGGGCTCCAACCAGGGACAGGGGCACTGCCACGGCCGGGATAACGACACTGCGCACAGAACCCAGAAACAAGTAGATCACCAGAATGACAATGAGCACCGCCTCTGCGATGGTTTTGACCACCTCGTAAATGGAATCCTCGATATACTCGGTGCTGTCGTAGGGGATCTCGCCGATCATGCCCCGGGGCAATTGGGGAAAAATATCAGTCTCCAGTTTTTCGCGCACAGCGCGAATCACTTCCAGCGCATTGGCGTCCGGCGCCAGCTCGACGGCGATGAAGGTGGCGGAGCGGCCATTGAAGGTGACCGAACTGTTGTAGGACTCGGAGCCCAGCTGCACTTCGGCCAGATCCCCCAAGCGCACTATCCGGTCGCCATCGGCGCGCACCACCAGCTGCCGGAAGGCCTCTTCGGTGGCGATGTCCGTGGCCGCAGACAGTTCCACCGCAACCATTACACCTTTGGTTCTGCCCACTGCGGCGAGTACATTGTTGGCACGCAGTGCCCGGCTGACATCCGCCGGTGTCACCTCCAGCGCGGCCATGATTTCCGGCTTCAGCCATATACGCATAGCAAATGTTCGATTGCCGAGCAGGCGGGCGCGCTGCACCCCGGCAATAGTGGACAGCTTGGGCTGCACCGTTCGGATAAGGTAATCGGTGATCTGGCTGCTGGTGAGCACTTCGGAGGAAAAAGACAGATACATGGCGGCGACGGTCTGCCCGATGGCCATATCCACAATGGGGTCTTCGGACTCCTCGGGGAGTTCGCTGCGCAGCCGGTTTACCTTGGCCACCACCTGGGTCAGCACCTCGTTGGCGTTGTAGTCCAGGCGGACATAAACGCTAATGGTGCTGAGCCCCTGGACACTGGTGGACACCATGTAATCGATACCGTCCGCGGAGGCTATTTCCTGCTCCAGGGGAGTGGTGATAAATCCCTGCACCAGGTCCGCATCCGCACCGATATAGACGGTGGCGACGGTAATGACAGCGTTTTGCAGTTCGGGGTATTCGCGCACGTTGAGTTCGGCCGCCGCGCGCAAGCCGAGCAGCAGTATAAAGAGGCTCACCACCGCCGCCAGCACCGGCTTGCGAATGAATATCTCGGTAAAGTTCACCGGTTGCTCCGGCGCGAATTAGTCTGACAGCGCATTCAGCGATTTTCCGGCTGGGGATGGAGGTTCTCGGGAGGGGTTATGGCGTCGTTGATGCGCACCGGGGCGTTATTGCGCAGTTTGAGCAGTCCACTACTGGCAACCGTTTCGCCCTCCTGCAGCCCTTCGACTATTTCCACCAGATCGCCGCGCTCCTCGCCGGTTTTCACGATACGCTGGCGGGCCAAAAGCGCATCACCCGGCTGCTCCCGCTCTAGGACGAACACTGTATTGCCAAAGGGCGCATAGCTGATGGCAGTTCTCGGCACCACCAGCACGCGGCGCTCGCCGGGCAGCAAGATAGAGACATCGGCAAACATCCCCGGGCGCAAACGACCGTCGGGGTTGTCGATGGTGCCCTGCAGCAGAAAGTTACGGCTGGCGCTGTCTACCTGCGGGTCTATGGCAGTGATCCGGCCGGGAAAGACTTCCCCGGCAAAGGCACTGGTGGTTACGGCAATTGCCAAAGTCACACCGACCCTGGCGAATTCCTGTTCCGGCAGAGAAAAATCCACATAGATAGGATGCAGCTGTTGCAGGGATACCACCGCGTCGCCCGGATTAACATTCTGCCCCAGGTCCACCTGGCGGATGCCCAGCCAGCCACTAAAAGGAGCGAGGATACGTCGCTCTTGAATGGTGGCGCGCTGTACAACAATATCAGCCAGAGCCCGATCCAGGTTGCGGATGGCGTCGTCCAGTTCCGCTTCGGTGGCGACGCCCTGCTTGAACAATCGCCGCAGCCGCTCATGCTCGCGCTCCGCCAGGCGCAGTTCCGCCTCCAGGACCCCTAACTGCGCCGTTTCCGGATCTGCGGACAATTCCACCAACAGATCGCCCTGATTGGTCTGCTGGCCGGAGCGAAAATAGATTTTGCGCACCACACCCTGGGCCTGAGTGGTTACCTCGACGCCGTGCACAGCGCGCAGACTGCCCACCGCCGCCAACCGCAGCCGCCAGACCTGGCTCGCGACCTCAGCTGAGGTCACTGTGGCCGGCGGCATAGGCATAGTGTCGAAGGCCCGGTTCATCATCACCCTGCCAAACAGCTTGAAAGCGAAAATACCGCCAAACAACAGCAGGCAGCCGAGCAACATCAGCAGCATGCGCTTGTTTAGTATTCGCCTTGATCCAGCCACACACACTCCGGGCAAATCGCCAGCCGGCGTCACCAGAGGCGAATCCGCGCACCCGCCCGGGGCCGCGTTCGTGGCGCAGGGCACAGGTGACGCCGAAAATCAAACACCGCAGATGACAGGATAGGTGATGGGGAAGAGCTGGCGGCAAGCGGCGCGATGGTCGCGCCGCCGCTAGTAATGGCTGGAGGCTATTGCCTCTTTAATTGTGAAAAACCGCCCTGTCGTCTTCGAGGTCGGCATGCACTGTATCACCGGGAGAAAATTTGCCCGCCAGAATTTCCTGGGACAAAGGATTTTCGAGCCACATCTGCATAGCGCGTTTGAGCGGGCGGGCGCCGTACACAGGGTCGAACCCGACTTCGGAAAGCTTGCTCAACAGGTCGTCGGTGATTTCCAGCTTGAGGTCGCGCTCCGCCAGGCGCTTGCGCAGGTGCTCCAGCTGAATCCCGGCAATTTCCCGCACCTGCTCGCGACCCAGCGGATGGAACACCACCACCTCGTCGATCCGGTTGATAAACTCGGGGCGAAAATGCTCCCCGACCACTTCCATCACGGCGTTTTTCATCTGCCGATAACGGATTTCACTGTCCAGCTCGTCCTCATCTGCGCCGCTGGCATATTTCTGAATCAGGTCCGAGCCGAGATTGGAGGTCATTACCACCACGGTATTGCGAAAATCCACGGTGCGCCCCTGACCGTCCGTCAGGCGGCCATCCTCCAACACCTGCAGCAGAATATTGAAAACATCCGGATGGGCCTTTTCCACCTCGTCCATCAGCACCACCGAATAGGGCTTGCGGCGCACCGCCTCGGTGAGATAGCCACCCTCCTCGTAACCGACATAGCCGGGAGGGGCACCGATCAACCGCGCCACCGAGTGCTTCTCCATAAATTCGGACATGTCGATACGCACCATGGCATCCTGGGTATCGAAAAGAAATTCCGCCAATGATTTACACAATTCGGTCTTGCCCACTCCGGTGGGACCCAGAAACAGGAAGGAGCCATTTGGCCGGTTGGGGTCCGCCAGGCCCGCGCGGGAACGGCGCACCGCATTGGCAACGGCGGTCACCGCTTCGTCCTGACCAATAACACGCCTGTGCAGCTCGCCTTCCATACGCAACAGTTTTTCCCGTTCGCCCTCCAACATTTTAGAAACGGGAATGCCGGTCCAGCGGGATACCACTTCCGCCACCTCTTCATCGGTGACACGGTTGCGCAGCAGGCGCGGCTCCACGGCATTTTCCACGGAAGCGGCGGTCTGCAATTGCTGCTCCAGTTCCGGAATCACTCCATATTGCAACTCGGACATACGGGTCAGGTCGCCGGCGCGCCGCGCGGCCTCCATATCCAGCTTGGCCTGCTCCAATTTTTCCTTGATTCCATGACTGCCGGCCAGCTGCGCCTTCTCAGCCTTCCACACTTCCTCCAGATCCGCGTATTCTTTTTCAATTTGGTGAATGTCCTCCTCCAGCTTGGCCAGGCGTTTCTGCGCAGCCTCGTCGTCCTTATCCTTTTTGACCGCTTCGCGCTCTATCTTGAGCTGAATCAGACGCCGCTCCAGCTTATCCATCGACTCCGGCTTGGAATCAATCTCCATACGGATACGGCTGGCGGCCTCATCAATCAAATCGATGGCCTTGTCCGGCAGCTGGCGGTCGGTGATATAGCGCTGGGACAGCTTGGTCGCGGCGATGATGGCCGAGTCGGTAATATCGACGCCGTGGTGCACCTCGTAGCGCTCCTTGAGGCCGCGCAGAATGGCAATGGTGTCCTCTTCCGTGGGCTCATCCACCAGTACCTTTTGAAAACGGCGCTCCAGCGCGGCGTCTTTTTCTATGTACTTGCGGTACTCGTCCAGGGTAGTGGCACCGACACAGTGCAGTTCGCCCCGGGCCAGCGCCGGCTTGAGCATATTGCCGGCATCCATTGCACCTTCAGCCTTGCCGGCGCCCACCATAGTGTGCAGTTCGTCAATAAACAGGATGATACGGCCCTCCTGTTTGGAGAGCTCGTTGAGCACTGCCTTCAGCCGCTCTTCAAATTCGCCGCGGAATTTCGCCCCGGCCAGCAGGGCGCCGAGGTCCAGGGACAGCAAGCGCTTGTCCTTGAGCCCCTCCGGCACTTCGCCATTGACGATGCGCTGGGCCAGCCCCTCGACGATGGCGGTCTTGCCGACGCCGGGCTCGCCGATCAGCACGGGATTGTTTTTGGTGCGCCGCTGCAATACCTGGATGGTGCGGCGGATCTCGTCATCGCGGCCGATAACGGGGTCCAGCTTGCCCGCCAGGGCGCGCTCGGTTAAATCCAGGGTGTATTTGTCCAGTGCCTGCCGCGCATCTTCGGCCCCCGGGTCATCGACCTTGTCCTCGCCGCGCACTTTTTCGATCGCCGCCCGCAACTGTTTCACATCGCCGTTGGCATTGAGCAGTTTGGCGATCTCGCCGGCGGCGGAGTCGAAGGCCGCCAGCAGCACCGTCTCACTGGCGATAAAGCTGTCGCCATTCTGCTGCGCTTTTTTGTCGGCCAGATTAAACAGCCGCACCAGTTCCTGGGACATACCCACGTCGCCGGTTGGGGTGCTGATGGTGGGCAGCGCATCGAGTCGCTTGGCCAGATCGTTGCGCAGTCCATTGAGATTGAAGCCGGCCTGGGCGAGAAATGCCGGCACACTGCCGTTGTTCTGGTTGAGCAGTGCCTGCAGCAGGTGCTCGGGATAAATCTGGTTGTGATCGCGCCCCACGGCGATGGACTGGGCGTCGGCAATCGCCGACTGCAGCGCGTTTGTCATTCGGTCTATACGCATTGACGAGGCCTCTCCTTGATTGCGGCAAAGCAGTCCTACCTGCGGCGACGCTTTTGTTGCGGACGTCACTCAGTGTAGTGTCGATACTTAAATAGGGACGGGGGGAAATTTTTCAATGGGTGAGGGATGGCGCGACTTGATCTGCATCAATTTGACGCCAGGATAAAATTAATTTCCCGGCGACCGAACAGATTGTGGAATCATTGGGCACCGGGATTTGTCGCCGCCGGACCTCAGCGGGATTCGAGCCAGATCAGAGAAGCCATACGGCCGGTGGCGCCGTCCCGCCGGTAGGAATAAAAACGCTGCGCGTCCGCAAAGGTGCAGTAATCACCTCCATAAACCTCCGCTACGCCGAGCCGCTCCAATTCGGCGCGGGCAAGCGCGTACAGGTCGGCGCGAAAGTGCAAGGGTTTTTCCGCATGGGGCTGAAAGCACCGGGCCATGGCTTCCGCGTGCCGCCCATCAATGGCCCGATCAAAGAAAGCCTCCAGTACCTCGACACCGGTCTCGAACGCCTGCGGTCCTATGGCGGGACCCAGGTACACCAGCAGGTCTTCCGCCGCGCAATCCAGGGCGCTCAGGGTATTGCGCAATATACCGCCAGCCAACCCGCGCCAGCCGGCGTGTACAGCGGCAACCCAGGTAGCGGCCCTATCGCACAGCAACAGGGGCAAACAGTCCGCCGTCTGCACTGCACACACTATACCCGGCCCCAGAGCTATGCTGGCATCCGCCGTACGCACCAGGCCATCGGCATGGGCCTCTACCACCTTGCTGCTGTGGATCTGCTCCAGCCACTGCGGCTCTGCGGGCAACCGCAATTCGTCCATCAACCGGCGCCGGTTGGCGGCCACCGCCGCCGGGTCGTCACCGGCGTGGGCACCCAGGTTGAAGGATTCGTAGACGCCGCCGCTGTGACCGCCGGTGCGTAGGGTAACTACAGCGCGCACCGGTTCAGGTGCGGGCCAGAGGGGATAGAGGTAGTGCTCGGCGGTCATTGGAATCCCTGGTAATTTGTTAACCCGGCAGTTTGTTGAGGCACCGGTTCGTAACCGTCCCATGGAGAAGCTTAAGGAGCATCCTCGCGCAACAGCGTCAGCAGCCGCAGCATATCGTCGGGCACGGGCCTGTGCCAGCGCATCGTTGTGCCGCTCTGGGGATGCCGGAGCACCAGTTCCTCCGCGTGCAGCGCCTGGCGCGGGAACTGCTGTAACTCGGCCACCAGTGCCCCGCCGGCGTCCAGGGGCAACCGCGGGCGGCCGCCGTAGAGAGGGTCCCCCACCAGTGGATGGCGGATATGGGCCATGTGAACACGAATCTGGTGGGTACGCCCTGTCTCCAATTGGCAGCACAGCAGGGTGTGTGCACGAAACCGCTCCGCTACCCGGTAGTGAGTGACCGCTTCTCTGCCCCCGGTCTCCAGCACAGCCATCTTCAGGCGGTTCTGGCGGTGCCTGCCAATGGGGGCATCCACGCTGCCGCCACCGCTCAGCACACCCTGGACCAGGGCCTGGTAGCGGCGGCCGACACTGCGCTCCTTCAGCTGGTCCACCAGACTGGTCTGGGCCTGGAGGGTCTTGGCCACCACCAGCAGGCCACTGGTGTCCTTGTCGAGCCGGTGCACAATGCCGGCCCGCGGCACCTTTTCCAGTTGCGGGGCATGGTGCAACAGCGCATTGAGCAGGGTGCCGCGAGGATTACCCGCCGCCGGATGCACCACTAGCCCCGCGGGTTTGTTGACCACCAGCAGTGTCTGGTCCTCATAGGCGATGTCCAGGGGAATATCCTCCGCCTGCCACTCCCCCTGGGGCTCCAGTTGGGCGCGCAGACGCAGGGTTTCACCCCCAAACAGCTTGTCCCGTGGCCTGGCGGTGCGACCATCGAGGGTCAGCTGGCCACCCCTGATCCAGCCCTGCAGGCGGGCGCGGGAGTAGTCGGGAATTAATTCGGCCGCCGCCTGGTCTAACCTTTGTCCAGCCAGCCGGGCGGGAACTTCGATATCCAATTCGAGTCGATCGGTCATTCTGCAAAGACTTTGGGCAGCCCGGCTACTGTGGTTAAATGGCGGGCCGCCGCAAGGGTTACCGGTAAATGGCGGCTAGTTTAATAGGGTAGTGACTGATAATGATAGAGAGAGGCGCAATGCAGGCCTGGAAACCTCTGTGGCTGGCCGCACTGGCGGCGATACTGGTCGCCTGTGCCAGTACCGAGGAATCCGAGGAGGGCCTCCCCTCCGGCAGCCGTACCGAGCAGACCTTCTACGAGGCCGCACAGCGGCAGCTGAGGTCCAGCCAATGGGACCTGGCGATCAACAACCTGCGGGCGCTGGAAGACAACTTTCCCTTCGGCAACTATGCGGAACAGGCCCAGTTGGAGCTGATTTACGCCTATTACCGCAACTACGAGAATGACGCGGCCATCGCCGCGGCGGACCGCTTTATCCGCCTGCACCCCCAGCACCGCAATGTGGACTATGCCTACTACATGAAGGGATTGGCCTCCTTTACCGAGGGATCCGGTCTGTTTGAGCAGTTCCTGCCCACGGACATGACCCGCCGCGACCCCGGCTCGGCGCGGGAGTCCTTCGCCTACTTCGCCCAGCTGATGTCGCGCTATCCGGAGAGCCGCTACGCGCCGGACGCGCAGAAGCGCATGATCCACCTGCGCAACCTGCTGGCCCGCTACGAAATACACGTGGCCAACTACTATTTCAAGCGCGGCGCCTACCTGGCAGCCGCCAACCGGGGCCGTTTCGTGGTGGAAAACTTCCAGCAGACCCCGGCGGTGCCGGACGCGCTGGCGGTTATGGTACAGGGATACCACCTAATGGAGGTCCCCGAACTGGAAGCGGATGCACTGGCCGTATTGCGTACCAACTACCCGGACCACCCGGCGTTTCGCAGTGACGGCAGCTTCGACTACGATTACTACAAAGGCGCCAGTGGCCGCAGCCTGATCCACCGCCTCACCCTCGGCGTGTTCGAGAAGTCCGATCCCCGCGGCTTTGACAGCCGCGAGCTGTACAATGCCGAGTACCAGCGTGAGAGTGCACCCCTGCCACCGGAGCTAACCTAGGGCCTGGATACACTAGCTGAATTGGCCCCAGCGATCACCACAGCAGAGGATTGCAGGGCTATGCCGCAAAGGATTCCGCCCCGCATCAGCCGCGTCTAGCGGCTGCTAATCCCCCGCCTTCCAGCCATTGGTGATGGGATAGCGGCGATCGCGGCCGAAACCCCGCTCGGAGATACGCACACCCACGGCGGCTTGGCGGCGCTTGTATTCATTGCGATCCACCAGGCGCACCACTCTCTCTACCAGGTGGCGGTCAAAACCCTTCTCGACAATCTCCGCGGCGCTGTAATCCTGATCCACATAGAGATCGAGAATAAGGTCCAGTTCGTCATAGGGGGGCAGACTGTCGCTATCCACCTGGTCCGGCGCCAGTTCAGCGCTGGGCGGACGGGTAATGACCGTCTCGGGAATCACCTCCGAGAGGCTGTTGCGGTAGCGGGCCAGTTCGAACACCAGGGTTTTGGGCACATCCTTGAGCGCATTAAATCCTCCCACCATATCCCCATAGAGAGTCGCATAGCCCACTGCCATCTCGCTCTTGTTGCCAGTAGTCAACACCATGGCGCCCTTCTTGTTGGAGATGGCCATCAGCAGTACGCCGCGGGAGCGC
The DNA here is from genome assembly GCF_040742695.1 of Microbulbifer discodermiae. Classification (NCBI taxonomy): domain Bacteria; kingdom Pseudomonadati; phylum Pseudomonadota; class Gammaproteobacteria; order Cellvibrionales; family Microbulbiferaceae; genus Microbulbifer; species Microbulbifer discodermiae. The sequence goes on from NZ_JBFLAB010000044.1 coordinate 31,549, forward strand.
GCCTGCAGGTTTTCCTCGGTGGTATCTCGCTCGGCCCCGGCAAACTCTTCCGCAAGGGCACCCATAAAGGCGTCAAAAATAGCCTCGATACTGATCACGCGGTAGTGAATCCCGAGCCGCTGGGCCTGGTCCCGGGCGTCGTTACGGCTCAGGTCCGAGGTATAACGAAACGGCATCATCACCGCCTCCACCCGCTCCTTACCCAACGCATCCACCGCAATAGCCAGGGTCAGGGCCGAATCAATACCACCGGACAGCCCCAGTACGACTCCGTTAAAACCATTCTTGTTGACATAGTCCCGCACCCCCAATACCAGGGCCTGGTACACAGCGGCGAGGTCCCCCAGTGCCGGAACCATCTCCTCGGACTCCAGCGCGACTTCTCCCTTGGTGCAACTTACCGTGACGGGCAACAGATGTTCTACAAATTCCGGGGCCCGTCCACAGAGCCTGCCCCGGGCATCCACTGCGAATGAGCCCCCATCGAACACCAGTTCATCCTGACCCCCGACCCAATTGACGTAGACCACCGGCATATTGCCGGCCCTGGCCTGCTTGCCGAGGAGTTCCAGCCGCTGCCGGGTCTTGCCCCGATGAAAGGGCGAGGCGTTGATGTTCAGCATCAGCCGGGCGCCGGCAGCCGCCGCCTGTGCCATGGGCCCTGGATGCCAGATGTCCTCGCAGATGGTAATGGCGATGGGAACTCCCTTGATTTCCACCACTTGTGGACCATCGCCGGGGACGAAATAGCGCTTCTCGTCGAACACCTGGTAATTGGGAAGCTTCTGCTTCGCATACTCGGCCTGCAGCTGACCTCCGGCGATCAGCCCGGCCATATTGAAGGTGGCACCGGCCACCATGCGCGGATAGCCGATCAGTACTGCACAGGGAAGCTGTGCGGCCCGCAACTGGTCCAGCGCGCTGTCGATTCGACGCTGCATACTGGGCCGCAGCAGCAGGTCCTCCGGTGGGTAGCCACACAGTGTCAGTTCGGGAAAAACCACCAGGTCGGCACCGTGATCGCGGTGTGCGCGACAGGCGACGTCGATCACCCGGGCTGTATTTGCGGGAATATCCCCCACCAGAGAATTGATTTGCGCCAGCACTAGCTGCAAAGTAGACATCTTGGGACCTCGTCACACTCAGGCCGTTATTGTAACGCCTGGCGCGGTACGACAGCACGGGTAAACCGGTTGCAGGCGGGGAGAACAGCCAACAGCGTGGGGAGCCACCTCTTGACCAGCGCGACGCCGGCCTCCAGTGATGGACTTGCCCTGCAAAACCATGAACTGCTGCGTATTTACTCCGTTTATCGGGTAGCCATTGCACTGGTGCTGCTGGGGGTCTTCTCCTCCGACATTGGCAGAGGTGCAGTGGGCAGCAGCGCTCCGGCACTCTATCTGAATACCGTGGTTTTCTACACTGCCCTCAATATCGGCTGGCTGCTGCACCTGCGCCGACTCAGGTATGAGGGCAGCGCCGGCCAGGTGGGACTGATCCTGGGCTGTGACATCCTGTGTTTTCTGTTGCTGATCCACGCCAGCGGCGGTCTCAATTCCGGGCTCGGCTATCTATTGCTGATCAATTGTTCCGTGGGTTCCCTGCTGCTGGACCGGCGCATGGGCGCCTTCTTCGCCGCCGTGGCCAGTATGGCGGTGATCAGCCAACAGCTATACCGGCTGCTGGCGGGGCGCGCCGAAACCCAGGATATAGTTTCCGCCGGCATGCTGGGGATTTTATTGTTTGCCACTGTGAGCGCATTGCAATATCTGTCCGGTCGCATCAGCAGCGCCAATCTGCGCGCTGAACAACAGAGTCGCCAGGCGGCCCACCTGCAGCGGCTGGCACAGCAGATCATCGAGCGGATGCACACAGGGGTACTGGTTCTGGACACAGCCAACAAACCGGAACTGATCAATCGCGCAGCGCGCCAGTTGCTCGGCGACGACTACCAGCCGGGCGGCCAGCGGCAGCAGGCGCTGTTTTCGGCCCTGCGCGAGTGGCGCCGCGACCCGTCAAAGGGCAGCACCGTATTGAGCGACGTCGCTGCCACCGAGCTGCGTATCAGTTTCGCCAAGTTATCCCAGGACCAGGGCGACAATTCACTGCTGTTTATCGAGGACAATCGCAAGCTCTCCCAGGCGGCGCAGAAACTGAAGCTCGCCTCCCTGGGACACCTCACCGCATCCATCGCCCACGAGGTGCGCAACCCCCTGGGCGCCATCAGCCATGCGGCGCAACTGTTGTCCGAGTCCACCGCACTGAACCCCGAGGACCGGCATCTCATCGATATCATCTGCCGCCACAGTCAGCGGGTCAATCAGATCGTCGAGAATGTGATGCAACTGTCGCGCCGCCGCGCCAGCGCTCCCCAACAGCGCGATCTCGTCGCCTGGCTGGAACAGTTTCTGCCGGATTTTCGTGCCGGCGCAGCGGCCGATATCCAGATCAATCTACTTCTTCCGGCACAACCGGTGTACGCGCGCTTCGATCCACAGCAACTGACCCAGGTCGTCACCAACCTTTGCAGCAACGCCCTGCGCCACTCCCGGCTGGCCGGGAAACCCCAGGCAGATATCGCGGTCTACCACCACGGGCAGAGGGATTGCGCCATGCTGGATGTGATCGACTGTGGCCCGGGTGTGGTAGAGGAGCATCAGCAAAAAATCTTTGAGCCTTTTTTTACCACCGGTGCCGGCGGCAGCGGCCTGGGCCTCTATATAGCGCGGGAGCTGTGCGAAGCAAACCAGGCGACGCTGTCCTGGTGTCGCAACCAAGACAACAGAAGCTGCTTCAGGGTAGAATTCGCCCACGCAAATCGGATTTTCTGACCAAAACGGGAAATCAGTTAACCTGCTGTCCCGAACAGAGATGTTCGGGCCGCAAATCGAACATGTAACTGCTTGTTTTGTCGTGGAGCGTTTGCGGACATGCGCCGCAAACCTGGGTTGAGGAAAGCCAGGGTGGTTTTTTTCAACAATCTGCTAGAGGGCCCCTGACTCATTGCCGGGTTAACGCAAAACCATGCCCGGTTTCGATAGGGGAACAGGATCACAATCCGAAGGGAGTCGGGCTGGAAACCCGATCGGCGGTAAATATAGAACAACAAAAGATCAGAAGATTGATGCAATCACTTGCCCTGGTTGTCGACGACGAACCGGATATCTGCGCACTGCTGACTATGACCTTGCGGCGCATGGAGGTGCGCTGTCATACCGCTACCAACCTGCGCGAAGCGCGCAGCCTGCTCTGTGAGCACCGCTACGATTTCTGTCTGACGGATATGCGGCTGCCGGACGGCAATGGTTTGCAACTGGTGAAACATATCCAGAGTCAGGAACAGGGTGCCCTGCCGGTGGCCGTTATTACCGCCCACGGCAATATGGATACCGCTATCTCCGCGCTAAAGTGCGGCGCCTTCGATTTCGTTACCAAGCCGGTCAATCTGGAACAATTGCGCAGCCTGGTACAGTTGGCCCTGCGCCTCAAGCGAACAACCGATCGGGGCGCGGAGAACCAAACCGGACAACTCCTGCTGGGCGAAGCGGAAAATATGCGCCTTCTGCACCGACAAATCGCCAAGGTTGCCCGCAGCGACGCCCCTGTTTATATCAGTGGCGAGTCCGGCTCGGGCAAGGAACTGGTCGCCCGCTCGATCCATGCCCTGGGCGCCCGTGGGGAACGGCCCTTTGTCGCCGTTAACTGTGGTGCCATTCCCGCCGACCTGATGGAAAGCGAATTTTTCGGGCACGCCAAAGGCAGTTTCACCGGCGCCCACAAGGACAAACCCGGACTCTTCCAAAACGCACAGGGCGGCACCCTGTTTCTCGACGAAGTGGCGGACCTGCCTCTCCCCATGCAAGTCAAGCTGTTGCGCGCGATCCAGGAAAAGGTGGTGCGCCCGATTGGTGCCGGTGGGGAAACTCCGGTCGATGTGCGAATTCTGTGCGCAACCCACCGTGACCTCGCCAGAGAAGTGGAAAAGGGACGCTTTCGCAGCGACCTTTACTATCGTGTGAATGTCATCGAGATAGCCGTGCCCCCGCTTCGTGAAAGGCGAGAGGATATTCCCCTGTTGGTGAGCAGGATCATGGATGGCATAGCGGCGAAAAATAGTATCGAAGTGCCGCGACTGTCCGCTGAGGCGATGGCGGCACTGCAAAATTACGCTTTTCCCGGCAATGTACGCCAGCTGGAAAATATACTGGAGCGCGCTTTTACCCTCAGCGACCAGCGACAGATCCGAAGCGATGACCTGCTGCTGGAAGAGGCCAGAATGACACCAGCGCCATCGGTGCAGGGCACCCTATCCACCGCCCCCGGACGGGAGGATCTTTCGCGCCCCTTCGATCCGAACCGATACCCCTCGCTGGATGATTTCTTACAGTGTGTTGAAAAAGAGGCGATAGAACGGGCACTGGCAAAAACCCGCTGGAACCGCACTGCCGCTGCGGAAAACCTCGGCATCAGTTTTCGTTCACTGCGCTACAGGCTGAAAAAACTCGGGCTGGAAGATTAATTGCCAGCTAACCAACGCTTCCCCGGCTTTTCCCAGCCCGGGTTTGCGGCACATCACATATCAAGCAATTGCACATTGATTTGCAGCCCATTGTTAATCCGGATATTCAATAGATGCTGCCTCCTCTATTGGGTTATCACCCTTTATAAACTGCGCAATTACGCACAATCGCTGGTTTTTCAATGGCTTTTGCCGCATTAACCCGATAATTTACCAAGTTGCGGGTTACTAGCAGGCTGTTGATTTTGTCGCCTGAGAACATTGGGTTAGATACAATACGGAAAACGATAACCCACAGAGGATTTTGGTTCAGTGCGCGGTATGGATGTTTTTCAGGAGTCTCTTTTCACAACAGTGCAGTTGGAATCGTT
>NZ_JBFLAB010000045.1:0-35955 GCF_040742695.1 Microbulbifer discodermiae
AAAAAAAACGTGAGAGTAACGAGTTGCAACAGGAAAATAATCAGACGCAAGAAAGCGATAGAGGGAAAAAACCGAGAAAGCGTTAAAGTAATTTTTTAGTGATCATATTGCGCGACAAACCCCGTACTTTTAGTGCGAGGAGGATAGCGCGGGAGCCGAAGGCTCCCTAGATGGTTTGCTACTTTTCTCACAGTACGGTCCTGTTAAGATGGGGATGCAATGCAGAAAACAAAAACACTGAAAGTTCGAGTTAAAGACAAACATGCAAGGCACCTCAATGAGATGGCTCGCTCTGTAAATTTTGTTTGGAACTACATCAACGAACTCAGTTCGCGCTCAATTAAAGAGCGCGGAAAGTTTTTGTCTGCCTACGATATTCACCCCTACACCAAAGGCGCTGGTAAAGAGCTTGGTCTCCACAGTCACACATTACAATGTGTAGCTTCTGAGTACGTCACACGAAGGAAGCAATTCAAAAAGAACCGGCTTAACTGGCGCAAGTCTGGTGGTGTCCGCCGCTCGCTTGGCTGGATTCCAGTGAATACTGGTGCAGCTAAATGGAAGAACGGACAGGTCTTTCACAACGGTTGTTTCTTTTCTGTCTGGGATTCCTTTGGTCTGGGCCAGTACAAATTTCGCACAGCCAGCTTCAGTGAGGACGCCAGGGGCCGCTGGTATTTCAATGTTGTTGTATCAGTCGAAGTCGAGCAATCAGCAGGCACAGGCGCTGTAGGTATCGATCTAGGTTGCAAGGAGTCTGCTACCGACTCCAACGGCGAAGGCGTTGAAGGTCGAGAATATCGGAAGCTGGAAGCCAAGCTTGGAATCGCTCAAAGAGCCAGAAACAAGCGACGTGTAAAGACAATTCACGCCAAAATCAGAAACCGCAGACAGGACGATCTGCACAAATACAGCCGCAAGCTCGTGAATAAGAATGCGGCGATCTTCGTTGGTAACGTATCGAGCCAAGCCCTCACGAAAACCAAAATGGCCAAGTCCGTTTTGGATGCGGGGTGGGGTTCACTTAAAACCATGCTGGAATACAAGTGCGATCACGCAGGCGTGGCTTTTGAAGAAATCAACGAATCCTACTCCACCCAAACTTGTTCGTGCTGCGGGACAATTCCTGACAGCAGTCCGAAAGGTAGAACAGGTTTGCGAATAAGAGAATGGACTTGCTCAGAGTGCGGAGCTGAGCATCACCGCGATATCAACGCGGCTAAGAACATTCTTGCGGCGGGGCATCGCCGTCTAGCTGTAGGAATCCCCGTCCTTTAGGGCGGGGAGGATGTCAATTCCCTAAAAGAAGGCGGCAAAAATTTATTTAACAAGGCTGTAAATCATGGGGAGTTCTGGTAGTGAAAAAAACCATAGAAAAACCGATGGAGAGGGAGAAGGACCAAAAGGATCGCGGAGAAAACAGCGCAACGCTGTTTGAATCCATCGAGTCGGGCCGCACCTTTCAAGACGGCGGCGTGATAGATGCTATTGCCAACAAAACCCTGTACACGTCGAATCAAGTACGCTCGATGAGTAATGACCGTATCAAGGAGCTGCTGGAAGACGTGGCCGACCGCGACCTGGACCTGTCGCGGGGGGTGGAACCGGAAGCGCGGAAATCCCAAGTTCAAGAACAGGAAAAAAGCCGATCATCGCGGCGGCTCTAGGATTCTGACTTGATTGCGAAGCGTTCTCCTCGCCGTTCCGACTCCAAGTCGAGCTTTAAGACTTTGGCTAACTACATCACCGACCAGAAGAACGGTGGGGCGAAGGTCGCCTACTCCCAAGTGAGCAACTGTAAATCCGACCGCCCTACCCTGGCGGTCGCCGAGATCGAGGCGACCCAGGCGCTGAATACCCGCGCCAAAAACGATAAAACCTATCACCTAATTGTAAGTATGAGGGAAGGCGATTCCCCTACTCCCGAACAGCTCCAGGACATCGAACAAGATATTTGTTCGGCCATCGGCTTGGCAGATCACCAGCGTATGAGCGCCTACCACACCGACACCAACAATCCGCACCTGCATATTGCAATCAATAAGATCCACCCGGAGACGCTGCGCATGGTCGAGCCTTACTACGACCAGTACCGTCTCGGAGAAGCCTGCGAGCGGCTGGAGATCAAGCACGATCTCCAAGTGGACAACCATGCCCACGACAAGAAGGCTACCAGGAAGGCCACCCCGGAACTGGACGAAATGCGCGAAGGGGGACAGAAGCCGCTGGCCGATTGGCTGGCAGAGCGTAAGCCAGACCTCGGCAAGGTAGAGAACTGGCAGCAGCTGCATCAAGCATTTGCCGCCCTCGGTGTCGAGCTGAAGCGGCGGGGCAACGGTCTCTCGATCCTGGATGTAAAAAGCGGAATAGCGGTGAAGGCATCTGCCGTGGATCGGCAACTGTCCAAAGCTCAGCTGGAGAAGCGCTTTGGTGTCTACCAGGCGTCGCCGGCAGTGCCCGAGGACAAACAGGGCCAGTACCACACTACGGCCGGCCATATCGGCCGTAGTGCCTCCAGGGTGGCCTTGTGGGATCAATATACCCAGGAGCGGAATCACGCGCAGGCGGCCCGTCAGGCCGCCTACAAGCGTATCCGTGAAGCCAAGGCCAAGGAACTGCGCAGGATCAAACTTGAGTACGAAGAAAAGCGGGCAGGGGTCAAGCGTGGCGACCTGGCCCGCCTACGGAAAAGCAAACAGGCCGCCTACTCCCGGCTCAAGGCCGCGCGGGTAGCGGCCACTGAGCGAGTCACCCAGCAGGCCGGCCAGCAGCGGGCCGAGGTCCGCGTCCAGCACGCACAACCGGACTGGCGGGAATGGTTGCAGGTGCGTGCAGGGCAGGGGGACGAGAAGGCCCTGGAGGCCCTACGCACGGCTAAACCCCGGAAAGCCCCAGAACAGGCCAACCAAATTGCCGGTGACTGCGATGATGGGACCCTGTTTGGACGCTACCAACATCAGGTCCACCGCAATGGTGCCGTAACCTACCGCTTTAAGTCCGGGGTGCTGGTGGACCACGGCCGCCAGTTGTCTATCGGCTCCAAGCCCTCACCTGAACTCATCGAAGCCGGGTTGAAAATGGCGCTACACAAGTTCGGCAAGAACGTGCAGATCAAGGGGAATCGGGAATTTCTCGCGGCTGCGCAACCTATTGCCGCCAAACTTGGTGTTGGTCAGTCCAAGCGGCCGCGCAATCCCTCGGCCCTCGAACAATTCATCCAGGCAAAAAATAGGCAGGCTGGCGGAAAATCCGATATGTTGTACTATCGAAGATGGCAAAAGGGCGGTACCTACCTATTTCTTGGTGTCGAGGAATCCGACCAACGGCGCTTTGTGATACTGCAAGGGGCCAATCAAAAATTCGTGAAGGAGTTAACCGATGCCGAGGCCCAGCAGTTGCAGGCGGCGTCGCAGGGATCATCGCTTTCGCTCTCGGATAAGGGCGCAATCCAAATAAAACGTAATCTTAAAAGGCGGTAGAAATGGATCTCAACAAGCAAAACGAATACGGCATACCACAACAGCAGGAGAAGCGTCCTTTTCGGCCGGCCGTGGCCGCGCCGGTGGTACTGATTACTCTGATACTGGGCGCGCAGATTATCAGTCAGTTTGTCGCCCACCAGTTGCACTATCACCCGGATCTTGGTGCCGGCAAACTCTACTACCCCTGGAGCTGGATTCCCTGGTATCTGGACTATGGCAAAATCTATTCCGATGTTTTTACGCGCGGTTTCGCTTTGGGCGTACTCTTTTCCGGCAGTAGCTTGGCTTGTTACGCGCTGGCGGTGACTTTGCACCATCGGAATAACAAGAAACACAAAAACTTGCACGGCAGTGCACGCTGGGCCAAGAAAAAAGAAATCATTGAGGCCGGTCTCCTGCCCAGATCATCCCTTTTCAAAAAGCCGGGTGCCAGCGAAGGCGTCTATGTGGGCGGATGGGTGGACACCGCTACCAATAAGCAGGTCTACCTGCGCCACAACGGCCCGGAACACGTCCTGACTTTCGCGCCGACCCGATCCGGTAAGGGTGTGGGCCTTGTTCTGCCGACTCTATTAAGCTGGCCGGATTCAGTATTGAACCTGGATATTAAGGGTGAGAACTGGGCACTGACTGCCGGCTGGCGGAAAAAATACGCGGGTAACCGTTGTCTTCGCTTCGATATTTCCAATTCCGATCCTGCACAGACAGTGCGGTTTAATCCCATCGCCGAAGTACGCTTTGGCACTGACAATGAGGTCGGCGACGCGCAGAACCTAGCGTTGATGATTGCCGACCCGAAAGGGAAGGGCATTGATGACTCGGACCACTGGACCAAGACCAGTTACGCGCTGCTGACCTCGTTAATCATCTTCTGCGCCCTGCGTGAAAAGCAGCGCGGAGCGGAAGGTACTCTGCCGGGGGTTTCGCACCTGATTTCCAACCCTGAGCAGAATACGGAAGAGCTGTGGGAGGAAATGCGCACCTTCCCACATCCGGTTGTTGCGGCGACCGGCGCAGACATGCTTAACACGCCGGATGAGGAAAAAGGCTCGATTATTTCTACCACCAAAAGTCACCTCAGTCTGTACCGCGACCCGGTGGTTGCCAACAATGTCTCCACCTCCGATTTCAAGATCGCCGATCTACAAAATGCGGATCGGCCCGTTTCGTTGTACCTGGTGGTCAATCCCACAGACAAAGACCGGCTTCTGCCCTTGCTGCGTATCCTAATTACGCAGACCATGCGCATTCTTACAGAGAGGATGGAGTTTAAGGACGGTCGTAGCGTTCAGGGCTATAACCACCGCCTGTTAATGCTACTGGACGAATTCCCCAGCCTTGGCCGCATGACGGTGGTGGAGCAGGGTTTGGCCTTTTGCGCCGGTTACGGCATCAAGGCGTACCTGATCACCCAGGACTTGGCACAGCTCACTAACATCTATACCAAGGACGAAGCCGTTACCTCGAACTGTCATATCAAAAACGCCTATGCACCAAATAAGCCGGAAACCAAGGATTATCTTTCTAAAGCCTGCGGTGACACCACGGTGCTGAAGGAATCCGTCACCGTGAGCGGCCAGCGTACATCGGTGTTCATGAAAACCGCCAGCCGGTCGCTCCAGGAGGTGAGGCGCCCGCTGCTGACTCCGGATGAATGCGGGCGGTTGCCCGGCGCCATCAAGGACGGCAACGGCAATATCACCGAGGCCGGCGATATGTTGATCTTCGCCGCAGGCTTCCCTCCCATCTACGGCAAGCAAATCCTGTACTTTAAAGATCCGGTGTTTTCCGTGCGCGCAAAGGTATCCACACCGACGGAAACCGACCGCATGAGCGGTCCGGTCATGGTGGCGACTCAGGCGGCCACTTTTGATTTGGACCAGGCGCCAACCGAACCGGAAGCGCTGTTTGAACCCGAGCCAGATCCAGTTCTTCTGGAGCCGGAGTCCGTGAACAAAACTCCTGAATCGCCGGAGTCGGAACTACCGGAACCACCGGAGCCGGCAGAAGAGGAGAGAGCCCAGGCCAGCGAGTCCAACAAAGAAGAGGCCCTGCCGTTTTGAAAAAGAAATTGCTTTTTTTTATCGGGTTGTTTCTGGCAACCCTTGGTGCCGCCAAGTGGGCCGGGATCTACTGGAATACCAGCGACAGCTTCCCGCCGGGTATCTACCAGCGCATCGACGGAGGCCCCGAAAGGGACCAGCTTGGCCTTATCTGTCTCCCTCGGGCACTCGGCAAGACGGCCTTAGACAAGGCGTATGTTCGCCCAGGTACCTGTCCCGGAGGGGCGCAGCCACTGCTAAAGAAAATCGTTGGTTTACCCGGCGACTTGGTGGACATCACAAAAGAGGGCGTCCACGTAAATGGCCGCCGCTATCCAAACAGCCGGCGAGCGCCAACGGATGGTGCCGGCACGCCTATGGAAGGAAGCTTGGGCAGCTACCGAGTACCGCCCGACCACCTGCTGCTTCTGAGTGACTACAACCGACTCTCATTCGATAGTCGGTATTTCGGGACTATTCCGGCAGGCGGCTACCTGGGTGCGGCTAAGCCATTGATTACATGGGATTGACAAGATCGGCGCAAAAGACCAAGCTAAAGGTGCGTTGACTCATTCAGCGCCGGGATTAGCACCCCGTATTACCAGGAGCCTAACACGCTCCCGCGTGTTTTTTTGTGCCCGAGTTATGGTGGGCGATGCGGGGCCGCTCCGGCGGGCCGTTCCTGGTGACGGTAGTGCTAACCTCGTATTCGCCCGCCACCCGAGATTAGCACCTCGGTGGCGAATGGATCGCGAACAACAACACCTGGGCCAGAACATGGAAATTCAATCTCTCCCGGCCGATATTGCCAGGCTCAACCTACTGGGCTGTGCCGACGAGCTAGACAAGCTCTTTCTGCAAATCAACGCCATCGCCACCACCTTGACCTATGCAGCTGACGAATCCGATGAAAATACCGTGGAGGGCGCTTGCTGGTGTATTAAAGACCTGGTGCAACATTGTACGCAGGTAAAGCGCCGTGCTTGGCAACTGATGCCAAGGACCGAATAGGTAACCTCATGCTGCGGCATAAACTGGGGAGGATGCCACGACAGTCGCTATTTCGGGACTATTCCGGCAGGCGGCTACCTGGGTGCTGCCCGCCCACTGATCAAATGGTAAAGGAGAAGGACATCAAAATGCTCAAACACTTAGCAATCCAGGAGCAGGTCATCACAGATGATCAGCTAAGTCTTGAAGCCCTCGGCCTGCTGGTATGTCTGCTTAACGACAGGAGTGAAAACATCGATGCTTTGGGTGCTCGCCGTGGGCATTCTCAGGAAAACATCGACCGAATCTTGGAAGAGCTCGCGAGTGCTGGTTACATGCAAAGGCTGGACGGCAAAGATTGGAAAATAACTTCCAAGGTCGGAAAAATCCTCAAGCTCGGCGGCCATGCTGTTCCGGCCGGCGTAAAAGCAAGCGTAAGAATTTGAAGGAGTGATACCGATGCGCTTATTTATCGCTGAAAAACACGAGGTGGGGCAGGCCATCGCCAAGACTCTGGGCAACCCTCAGCGCGGTGACGGCTGCTACACCTGCGGCGACGACGTGATAACCTGGTGCGCCGGCCACATGCTCGAACTATCCTCGCCGGAGGACTACGACGCGGCCAACAAAGAGTGGACCTTGAAGAGCCTGCCAATAATCAATATTCCCTGGAAGTACCGGATAATTGAAGGCCGTGAAAAGCAGTTTCGGATCATCCAGAAACTGATAAAGCAGGCCGATGTGATCGTCAACGCCGGCGATACCGACGCCGAGGGCCAGCTGCTGGTGGATGAGATCCTGGACTACTGCGACAACCAGAAGCCGACTCAGCGTATTCTGATCAACGATAACAATGAAAAGCTGATCCGGCGGGCACTGGACAACCTGAAAGACAACCGCGATTTTTACGGCCTTTACCAGTCCGCTCTGGCGCGCGCTGTCGGCGACCAACTCTATGGCTTCAACATGACCCGCTTGTATACCCTAAAAGGCCGCGAGAAGGGCGTAGACGGCGTGCTGAGCGTGGGCCGAGTACAGACCCCTATCCTCGGTCTAGTGGTCGCCAGGGACCGCGCTATCGCCGGCCACAGCAAGGTTTTTTACTACAACGTGAAAGGGCAGTTCTCAGTAGACGCCGTGGATTTCGCCGCAGTATTTCAACCGCCGGAGGATGCGCCTCTCGATGACAAGGGCCGCATCGCGTCCCAGGACTACGCCCAGGGCATCGCCGGCGCCTGCAAGGGTCAGCCGGCGACCATCACCGGGGCCGAAACCAAGGACAAGCAGGACGCGGCCCCGCTGCCTTACGATCTGCTGGAACTTCAGGTGGATGCGTCGCGCAAGTTTAAAATCAAGGCCGACAAGACTCTGGCCATTACCCAGGCCCTACGCGAAAAAAAGCTGATCACATACAACCGCAGCGACTGCCGCTATTTGAACGACGAGAACCACCAGGATGCGCCGGACGTATTGGCCACCATCGCCGACAATGCACCGATGTTCGCGCCGTTTATCGACAAGGCCGACCCGTCGCGCAAAAGCCGCGCTTTTAATAATGCCAACGTGACCGCCCACCACGCCATCGTCCCCACCCAGGGGAAGGGCAATATCGAAGCTCTGAGCGAGCAGGAGCGCAATATTTACCTGCTGATCTGCCGGGCCTATATCGCCCAGTTTTGGCCGCTGAAGGAAAGCAAGGTCACCACTGTGGACCTGGAAGTATCCGGCCACCGCTTCCGGGCGAAAAACACCCAGGTGATGGCCGAAGGCTGGAGCGCACTCTATAAAAACGACAAAGACAATCAGGAGATCGACAGCGATGATGGAGGCGAGGAGGCGACGACTGCGAATCTGGCCACGCTGTCCCCAGGGGCGGCAGGGCAGTGCATTGATTGCCGGTCGGAGCAGCAGGAAACCAAACCGCCAAAACCCTATACCGAGGCCACCCTGTTAAAAGATCTCAAACGTGTGGCCAAGTATGTGGAAGACCCGCTCATCGCCAAACTGTTGCGCGATAAAGACAAGGACAAGAAAGGTGAGAGCGGAGGGATTGGCACCCCGGCCACGCGCGACAGCTTTATCGTCAAACTCAAAGAGCGCGGCTTTATCGAGGAAAAAGGCAAAAATCTGGTGAGCACCAAGTTGGGCCAGGACTTCCACGATACTCTGCCCAGGAAAGCCACAGCACCGGATATGACGGCACTCTGGCATCAGCAGCAGAAAGACATCGAGGCGGGCAATATCCCGCTGCAAGCCTTCCTGGACGAGCTGGTGGCCACGGTTACCCAGGAAGTAACCGAGGTGAAGGAGCGCGGCCTGGATATCCGGGTTGAGGGTGTCAACTGCCCCACCTGTAAACAGCACTTGCTGCGCCGAATCAAGGGGAAGAAGGGCTTCTTTTGGGCTTGCCGTGGCTACCCCGACTGCCGGGCGAGCTTCCCTGACAAGGGTGGCAAGCCGGACTTTTCCCCGAAGGCGCCCGCCGGTGAGACCACGGCTCACGCCTGCCCGGACTGCGACAACGGCAAGCTGATCAAACGGCGGGGCAAATCCAAGAAAACGAAAAAGCCCTACACCTGGTACGGCTGCGACCAATTCCCGGCTTGTAAGGCACGTTTCTTTGAGAAGGATGGCAAGCCGGAAATCCCAGAAGCCGCCACCAACTGAGGCCAATATCATGAACGACAACAAGGAACTGGATGGCAAACTGAAAGACCTGGAAGTGCCGGGCGCAGTTATCGAGATGGACCCGGACGAAGCCGAGCAACTGGGCGCGTTTGTCGAGGATGCCTTGACCGAGGAAGAGGCGCTGGACAGCGCCTTTCACGGCGATGCGGACTAAACCATGCCGCTTTCAGTCGCCCAAGTAGATGTGATCGCCCAGCAATTTATTGCCGAATATAACGGCAATATCCCGCTGGTGATCCGCACCCGTGAAAACCAGGAGGATATTTATGGCCCTCAAAACGCCGAACGAATCAGTGGTATACGGATCGAAGGAGGCTACCACCCGGCCATTGGAACCGTTGCCCTTGTCGCTTCCCGGTTTCATAACGAAAAGCAGGTGTCAAGAACCCTCCAGCACGAAATCCTCGGCCACTACGGCCTCAACACCTTTACGCCGGATCAAAAACGCGATTTGCTCTATCGCGTTCTGGAAACGCGACAGGAAAGCAGTCTCGCGCCCATCTGGAAAAAAGTAGACCGGCACTACCCGGAACTGAGTGAACTTAAAAAAGCCGAGGAGGTGTTTGCATTCGTGGCCGAAGACCAGCGCAGCTTTATGCAGCGCAGCTGGGACAAGGTGCGTGCTTCATTACAGAAAGCCCTGCGGGCCACCGGCCTCTCTAACCGGCCCCTGACCTTGCCGGAACTTCGGCAGCAGGCCCTGGCTATCGCCCACGGCATCCGGGCCGGCCGCCGGCAACAGCAGACCTTCCCCACAAATGACCACGCCCAGTTCAAAAAGGACGTAACCGTGGCAAAAAACAGCAAACCTACCTACGCCGAGCAGGTGGCCAATCAAATCATCGAGCAGCTGCGGCAGGGCACGGCCCCTTGGGCTAGGCCCTGGAAGCCGAACGAGTACCAGCTGCCCCATAATCCCCACACTGGCGCTGTTTACAAGGGCGTTAACCACCTGAATCTGGCGTGCAAGCCGCACAGCGACCCGCGCTGGATGACCTATAAACAGGCCGCCGCCGCAGGCTACCAGGTTAAGAAGGGCAGCAAGGCCACCACGGTCCAGTATTGGAAGTTCCACGAAAAGCGTGCAAAGCGCGACGCCGACGGCAAGGAAGTGAAAGACGAGCAGGGCAATACCGTTATGGTGAACTACAAGCTCGAACGCCCGAAAACTTTCTACGCGAAGGTTTTCAATGCTGAACAGATCGAGGGCATCCCTCCGCTGCCACCGAGGGAGCCTTTGGCCTGGAATCCCCATGAGCGTGCCGAAAGCATTTTATCCAACAGTGGGGCGGATATTCGCCACGACCAGGCCGACGGGGCCTATTACAGCCCTGTATCCGACCGAATCCACCTGCCGGAGCGCGAACAATTCGCCACGGCCGGTAATTACTATGCAACGGCCTTGCATGAATTGGGGCATTGGACTGGCCATGCCTCACGCCTGGATCGGGATATGTCCCATCCCTTCGGTAGTTCCGGCTACGCAAAGGAAGAACTGCGAGCCGAAATAGCTTCTTTTATGTTCAATACTGAATTGGGCCTTGGCCATGATCCCGGCCAGCACGTCGCCTACGTTGGTAGTTGGATCAAAGCCCTTGAGGAAGATCCTCTGGAGATTTTTAGGGCCGCCAGCGACGCGGAGAAGATCAAGACCTATGTGCTGGACCTCACCCGCACTCAGAACTTGGAGCAGGAACAGGAAGTTTTCCAGGCGAATACCCAGAGAACGTCCAGTGAGGAAGCGAAAAAAATGTCACCTCGTAACGTCGCCATCGAAAACACGCCTTTGGCTATTCCGTACCACGAACGCAACGAGGCCAAGCGGCTCGCTGGGAAGTTGCCCAACGGAGAGAACGCGCTTGGCTGGGATAAGGAGAACAAAACCTGGTACGCAAAGCCAGGGGCGAACCTCGACGCGCTGAAAGCCTATCTGCTGGAGAATGTCGCCGAACGCCAGGCGCCGGCGAAATCCGCACAGGAAGAACTCGCGGAGACTCTGAAAGCCAATGGCTTCCAGCTCAACGACTCGCCGATCATAGACGGTAAATGGCACCGTGTACCGGTGGACGACGATGGGCGTGGCCAAACCAGTGGCGCCTACCGTGTATTTGGGGACGGCCGCCCGGCCGGGCACTACCAGAACCACCGCCTGCATGATGAACCGGTGAAGTGGGTGGCCAGCGGCCAGCGGTTGAGTGACGAAGAGCGTGCGAAGCTTCAAGCCGAGGCGGCGACGAAGAAAGCCCAGCGCCAGGCCCTCCAGGCGCAGAAATATGACCACCACGCGAAGCGATGCCAACAATTGTGGGACCAACTTCGCCCTGCTGCCGGTAATCAGTACCTGGTCCGTAAGGGGGTCAAGAACTACGACGTGCGTATGGACAAAAAGGGGCGCCTGGTGGTACCGCTCCGCAACGCCCAGGGCCAGATCCGCAGCCTCCAGCGGATCGGTAGTAACGGTTTTAAGAGCCTCAAGAAGGGGGCCGAGAAGCAGGGCAATTACCACCTGCTCAATGGCGACAAGCTGGCTACCAGCAAGGCGTACTTCATCGCCGAGGGTTACGCCACGGCCGCAAGTATCGCCGAGGCCACTAATATGCCGGTGGTGGCCGCCATTGATGCGGGCAACCTGCCAGCGGTGGCGCAGCAGTTCCACCACCAGTATCACGACAAAGGCGTGGTGATCGCCGGTGACGACGACCGATTCAATGAGAAGGGCAACAAGGGCCGGCGCAAGGCTGAGGAAGCGGTTTCCCTGGTTGGCGACGGCGCGCGCCTGGTGTTGCCGCGATTTGGTAATAACCCTGAAAGGGCCACCGACTTTAACGACCTACACCAACAAAACGGACTCGACGCGCTGAAAAATCAGCTCCGGCCGGCGGTTCAGTCGCTGGTGGAACAGCAAAAAATACGAGTGGAACAAAAGCCCAATGTTCAAAAAACAAACAGCGAAAAGCAGGCGGTAAGGAAGTCTCGTTAGGCGGATGTTTTTTAAACAGGGAAAAAAAGGATATTTTTTCCTTGTCGGGGTGCTTAAAGCGTGGCATCCTGCCCAGCAAATATGCGGTTTTCAAGGAGATCACGATGGAAGCAACCATGGACATCACCATGGCTAAAAAGGCTTACCAGAAGGGCAACTTGAAGTCCGTGCTCCTTACTCCAGCCAACGATAGCGACAAGTGGATCATGCGCTTTCAATTGACGAGTAATGGTAGAGAAGTGCTTCTCAATGGAGCAAAGCGGCGTTTGCGGCAGTTTGCCACGATACCAACTGCCTTGAAGGTTGCTAAGACCATTGGATTTGAAAAGGTTGAAGTAGCCTTTTCCTAAAACAGAAAAGGCGCCCCAACGGGACGCCTTTTCTGAAGAAGAAGTGAAAGAACCAGACTTTGGCGAGTGAGGGTTCTTTCTTTAGAGACCTGACATCACAGGGCGCTTTAGACCAGACCAAAAAGGTGCTGGGGATACCCCCTTGACAGGCGACGCTCAGGGGAGCGACGTCCTGGCAGGTTAGCGACGCTCGGTGCGACGCTCGGCGCGACGCTCGGCGCGACGCTCGGTGCGACGCTCGGCGCGACGCTCGGCGCGACGCTCGGTGCGACGCTCGGTGCGACGCTCGGTGCGACGCTCGGTGCGACGCTCGGTGCGACGCTCGGCAAATGATAGCGCCTTGCGTCCGCTGGTCAACAAGAAGTGCACTTTTTTACGTCGAAGTGCTGACCAAACAAGGAAAAAAATGACAGGCGCGTCATTTTCTGATCAATTTTTACCCAAATCGGTTGATTTTGGAAACCGTTGCGGCCATACCCCGGAACTGCCGGACTTGTCGCTCCGGCTCCCGGTCAATGGCGGCACAGTTAGCGACGATAAGAAGCGCCGCGGTGGTATTCCAGGTATTTTGTTGGCGTTGCTGGGGCGACTGGATCAATACTATTGGAAGCCGTCGATTATCCCCTCTCTTAACCTTGCCAATGGCTCGCGCCGTCAGCAGCGTAGCGAGCGCCGCGAGGGCTGCCTGAAGATCCTCGCTGCCATGGTCAAGTTCCTGGATCTAACCACCCTAAAGGTAGGCATCCCCCAGACGTCGAGGGAGTTCCAGGGCCTGACAATCCCTTTTTTGGCGTCCCACGCAGGTCTATCATTCTCACGCGCCAGTCGCGCCATGAAGGATCTACAGACTGCTGGCCTGGTGACCGTGGCCACACGGGCAGAACCGGACGGAGAAGGCGGTTATCGTGGCGTCGCGGCTGTAAAGGCTATTCGCAAGGAAGTATTTGCGATCTTCGGCCTTGTGCGGCGCCTTAAATACGAGCGGGAGCGAGCCTCGAAACGACAAGCCAAGAAACAACAGGATTGGAAAGCGGAGCAGAACAATCAGAAGGGCACTCTCGGTGATCTAGCGAGGGTAAAAGCGTTGATTCAGGGATTGCTAGACCCTGAGTCTAAGAAGCATCACAGCAGCCCTACAGGAGCCGCTGAGAGTATCGAAATACAGAAGAACCGGGCTAAAGCAGCCAGACTCCGGAAGCTCATTGAGGAGCGACCTGAATTGACACCTGACGAAGTGATCCTGTTGTTAAAAAACGAAGCCGAATAAGCGCCTCAAGCCCGCCTATTGCCACTCGCAAAAACTCCGGCAATTTTCGCCTGGAAATTCACCTCTCCGCCGGCCAACACCCCTTAAATCGTTATTAAAATACGAAAATCTAAGGCGATCCACTGCCGCACCCCAAAAAGAAAAATTTAAGTGCTATTCATTAAAAAATTAAGTGCAATTTCTTAATCAGATCGTTTAAATAAATCAGATGTATATAATGCTCGCGCAAGCGCGAGACTCTCTTAGTCAGATTCGTTCAACTTTTACCTTTTAAACAAGCCCCTAGTTCATCCACCAAATTACATAAAACACCCTTTCACCATCCGAATCTGCCAAAATTAAACGCCAAAGAGGGGGAATGGCCCTCTCTCTCGGAGAAATGCCCTAATACACTTGCAATAGTTTTTCGGTTAACACATAAATAGAAGCCTGGATGATTAGTGGTTGCGAGGGCAGTACCAAACGGCAACTTACGTTGGCTATCTACACTCACAGGAGACTGTTATGAGTGAAACTTTCCATCTACGGAATAAAAAAATGGTGTACGAAATCGAAGAGCGGACTTTGCGGGCTATGGTTTCTGCAAATACTGAACTAAAATTTGCGCTGAGAGAGTTTAAACCACGGCAATATCATTTGCTTGTGAATGAACTTCTTGGAAATGAAATCGCTAGAACCTACTATCTGAGCAAAACCCAACGCCCTGGTTTGCGGGTATTTCGCTCACTAGATAGGGCTACCGAGTTTATTAGGAAAGTTAAGCCAGATTGTTCTGGTATTCGCGTAATCAAGTTAAAAACCCCCTCCGGAGAGGGGGATAAAACCATAGGTTTTTAGTTGTCGTCTTTTTTTTCTTTCGTGGAGTTGCCAATGTTGATATCGCCAATCGAGATTGAAATTTTCAATCCGAAAGCGGCAACAATCAGCGGTCCCACTATCACGACGACTAACCAGGCATCGTTCATCGTGATACCCCATTAGTTCGCGAGCCGAGGCCCAGACGGCCAACTTGACGAGACAGCCTGGGCGACGAGAACCGGCTAGGTACTCAGCACGACTCTAGGTTGGTGAACCACACTCTGGGCCAAGTTCGGGCACTACCCCGACAGTGTGGGCTCATCAAGGATGGAACACCGTCCCACCCTACCTAACGATACTGGAGTCGTTAGGTAGGGCGCCTATTCCTCGGCTGAGACAGCCAGTAGGGGGATAATAGCATGGGGAAGCGGTGGAAATGTCCCTGAGCGCCCTGGATTGACAGGTCCGTCAATGACGCTATCATGTATAGCACTGGCTAGGTACTTAGCACCTGCCAAGACGATTCACTACCGGCTTGGCCAAAGAAACCGCCCCTCGAGGCGGTTTTTTTGTGCCCGCTCCCCGGCCATTACCCCAGAGCCGACCGGTTTGGCCTTTCCCCATTCTTTTCACCAAACCGCGCAGATATGCCAAGTTTGCGCGGTACCGCCACAACCGACAAATGGGTCAGCTGGACCCCATCACGCCAAAATTCAAAGTCCCTTATAAATCAATCGTTTAATAGGTGAATCCAGCTGGCGAGCTCGCAGGCCTGCAGAGGCTCTGCAGGGCGGCCTGGTCGATGCCTGATTGGCGCAATTCCCCTCTGCTACGCCATTGTAATCCGCGCAGATATGCGTAATATATGCATATTGGCGCGATAAAAGGAAGTTTCAACATGGCCGACAACAGCGACAATAATGCGGCAACACTCACTGTAGAGCATCGTGGAGAGCGCATCGCGATCGAGGAAAATTGTATCGGTTTTGAATATCATGGCCGTGCAGCCAGCCACACCGGCTATCACAGTGTTGTGGCCCCAGATGGCATCCCTGATGAGTCCACACTGGTATCAATGGCTCAGGCGCAGATAGAGGCGTTTTTGCAGGCCCCGTACCTGGTGGGCCGGTACGATTACAACGACTGGCGGGAAATCGGGGAAAACTGGAGCACAGGCGCCGCCACAATCCGGCTTCCCGACTGGCATACCGGCGAGCTGCTGGCGGAGCTGGAGCGGCAGGGGTTTGTCCTGGCCGACGAGGCGAACACGTTCATCGATGCACCGGCGCACCTGGGCAAGAGGAACCTAGCTATGGTAGTCGCGCCGCTCTTAGCGCCTGGTAGTCGAGTCACGCCAGAGGCGCAGCTGGCGAAAGCGCTATCACTGTCGGCAGCTCGGCAGGGGGATGCGCACAAGCAAATGGCCCTTTTTTAAGAATATCTAAGAGCACGGGAAGGTATTATGAGAGAGTTAAACAACATTACAGCTAAGGAAGCGGCCTGGTTAGTAAAGGCTATTTTCAATACCTCCCATGAAACGGGTAGGCCATTGGAGCTGGAGCAAATTACTCCAGAATTTGTTACCAGAGAGATAGAGTTATTGCGGAAAAGTAGCGCTAATTACCAGGTTTTAAAAAGCAATGCGCAGGAGGTAATTGCAGGGACACGGGATAGAAAAGACGTTATGGAGGGCGTTTCCGCAAGGTTCAGGAAAAGGAGCTGAATAAGGAGAGATTCGTTGAAGACGATAATATGGGAGCCCTGGGCACTCAGCGAAACAGAGCGACAACAGTTTGTCTCGGAGCATTGGGATACCGATGATCAGCTGGTTACGGACCTGGACGAGGCGGAGAGTGTCATCCAGGGTTACCGCGCACTGTACAAGCCTGAGTTGGCGCTAGACGAGCTGCGGGTCCTCTACAAGAAGGTGTCTATTGTTGCCGAATATGCCCGCAACCTTGATGAAGCTGGCCACTGGCAGACCAGTACGGCGGCAAACGAATTCGCGGCAGAGCTACGGCAGAAATTTGCAGACCTGGCGGAAAGTAAATGAACCAGGACGTTTTAGTGCAATCCCCTATGCTTGGCGTGGCCCAGCGAATCATTGTGAATTGGGATCAACTGATCCGCCGGCGCGAGTTTATTTTGCGCGATATGGAGGCGCAGGAATTTAACTACCTGGTGCTGCCGGAGGTAGAGCGGCTGCTGTCCGCCATCGAGGACGGCATCACCTATATGGCCGCCTATACTGTGTGGGTCACCGGAGCGCGGGTGTCGGAGCTGCTGATGCTGCGCCCGTGCGATTTTGACCTGGAAGCGGATGCACCCTTTGTGTCCCTGCCGACCCTGAAAAACCGCACACCTCGGAAAAAGCGGCCTTCTCGCCGTATTCTATCCTTGCATGATCCGGCGTATGTGGAACAGCTACGCCGATACATCAAGACGCACCGAATTGGCAAACAACAACCATTGATAGCATTGAGCCGGAGTGCGGTGCGCCACCGGCTGAACGCCGCCGGCGACCGGGTTGAGCCTGCCCTGCCGGTTGCCGTCAATCCACACACGTTGCGCCATAGCTTTGCCATTAACCATCTGATTCACGGCTGCAATGTAGACCAAATCCAGCATTTACTCGGGCACAGCGACAAAAGGAGCACAGAAATCTATCTTAGGGTGTTGGGTTCGGATATCGGGCATCACGGCGCGGGCACCCCGTTCCGACTGCCCATCGAGGTAGAGGGATGAGGTATGCGCACTGATATTAGATAGGTTCTAACAGGCTGTTGAAAAAAGTATTTTTCAACAGCCTGTTGTCCCGAGCAGGGACGTTCGGGTTGCAAATCAAGCATGTAATCGCTTGATTTATCGTCGAGGGTTTGCGGACATGCGTCGCAAACCAGAGTTGAGAAAAGCCAGGGAAAGCTTTCTCAAAAACCAGCTATGTGGTGTTCAATCACCTAGAAGAGGATTAGAGGTATTGCCTTTTCCTTTCTGAACATCCTTTAGCTTTCCGCCCTTGCCAAAAATAAACCTGGTGGATTCATTCTTATTCGGCGAGAAGTGATTAATCTCGGAATAGTTGTAGATGTAGTGTAGGTCGTCGCCGACCTGTTCTTGCGACTGCGGGGCACCCAGGGAGGCCCGGACATCGGCGGCCGTGCTCTTGCCTCGGGAAAATACCGCCGCCTGTTCCGCAGTCACCTCCGTGCCGTTCTTGTACCCCCCGATAGGATTGCTGATACTGCCGCAACCGGTAACTGTGGCGCATAGGGCTGCGATAACGAGAGTTTTTTTCATGGGGTTTTCCTCCATTTTGCTTAGTAAAAAGCCGCCATTCGGGTAAATTTTGGGTCCAACTGGGGGCTTATGAAATTGCTATTTAATCTGTTTTACATCCATCGGTACTATCAGGACTGGAGCAATTGTCTGTGGTTTGGCAGATGAGCTTTTGCTCGCCTCTCCGCACTTTACTCTCTTGTAGATTTCCTCACGGTGAATTGATATCGCCTTGTCCGCTTCGATGCCGACTCTTACCTCCCCCTTGTTGTTGATTGATAATATGGTAAATCGAACAAGATCGTTACCGATAACAACCGTCTGCTTTTGGCGACGGGTTAAGACTAACATAACAAACTCCTATAAAGAGTTGCGCCGGTCCCGTGGGTCCAGCGTGTAATCACCATCCAGGTTGGGGTTGATTCCATTGGATTGAAATTGCTGCTCACAGGCCGTTCGGAGCGTTGGATTATCTGCGTATTTGGAACAATTGAACGTTTGTCCGACCAGTTTGCTAGCCTGCACCTCGCAGTTCACAAAATCCGTTGGATTGCTGGAAACAGCGTTACAGGTGCTCGGTGATACGTTGGCATTCGCTTTGCCGGTTACTTGGCAGTTCATATCCCGGTTTTTACACTTGGGTGGATTTTCCCAAAATCCGAGTGTAGCCAAGTAGATAGCAAATTCAGTTTGTACCTTTAAGCACTCGGAATGTGATGCTGGAATCGCTATTCCGATAGTGCACATAAGTGCTTCACAAACTAATTGCTCATCCTTTTTGACATCACAGGCTATTGTGATCGTAGAGAATAGCATTCCGAAAATGATCGAGATATTTTTTTTCATTGTAGTGCCTTTGTTTGTTTATGAATTAACTTGCTGACTCCCGTTGGTTCTCGAAACCGACCTCTTCGGTAGCTTAGTATTACTGTCGCCAGGCAATACAATATTATGCCTATCGTCAGGAGTATTATTGCTAAAATTAAGATTGCTGTTTCTGTATTCATACTGGATTTCCTTGGTTTTATAACCTGTACCCTGGATAATCCTATCCATTTCTATTGCTAGTGCATGATCATCCCCTAGCAGAGTGCGAACGCACATTAGAATCATGGATAGGTCATCCAACTCTCGCCTGTAATCGGCATCCCGCCCCAAGCGTATTAGGCATCCAGCCTTCACCATCTTTTTATCGAAAAGGCGTTTTAGTATTGCCCTAGATACTTTGGTGATTCTGTAATTTTGGTCTTCCCCAATTAATGTATGGGAGAGATACCTTTCAAATAGCTTGTAAAGAAGTTCTATTTTCTTTCTGGGCAAAATATGCTCAGTTGTGCCATCCAATAGATTTACCATATCCCTTGCTATTGCACGTTGGTCCATTGCTTCCTCACTAAGTCATTACCTTTGTCCTTTCAGTCCGTGGCGTTATTGTTCAATCCGTGCTGTATTTGAATCTCTTTTTCAGCTTAAAAGCCAGAAATCAATTCCATATCCATAGGGCTATATGGACCATGAAAAGAAATATCCTTATTTACCATGACTATAAATTTATATCCTGGGCGGATGACGATGGTTGGCTGAATGCGCATATTGCGGCGAATCAGCTCCGAACCAACCTGATTCATTTGCTGGGCCATCTGTACAGCGATTTGCTCTTTTGCACTCAGTCCGTTGTCGGTATTACCGCTGTTATTGTCGTTTTCTCCGAGGGCAATTTGATAGCCGGCTGAAATCAAAGATAAAAGAGCGGCACCGCTGAAAATCTTGAAATAGTGGTTATTGACCTCATCCTTTAGTCCGGAATAGCCCTCCTGATCCGAGCCGTTCATCGCGTCCAGGTTCAAAGAAGAACCGTCTGGGAAAATGATTCGGTCCCATTTGAGGGCAACCCGAGTGTCGCCGACACGGTTATCCGAACCATAGCGACCGAACAGGCGCGATCCTTGCGGTAACAGCAGTTCCCGCCCGGTTGCGGTGTCATAGACGTTTTGCGAAATTTGCGCGATCACTCTGCCTGGCAGATCGGAGTTAATACCGGAGATCATCACTGCGGGGATCATACCGCCCGACATCAATGTATACGGCTTCGGCCCCATGCGCTGGGCGTCGAGCGACCAATCGTCGCCCGGCGCCTGGCCAAAGCCACCAGGCCCGTTATTAGTATTGTTGCCGCCGCTAGAAGCCCCGGCGGGCGTAAAGCCACCGGGGAATCCGGCACTACCGCCAGCCAACGACTGCTGGGCACGCTGGATTTCCGCCAGACGGGCCTGGTACACCGACATCACATCGCGGTTTGGGTCCACGGCCGTGCGGGCGCCCGCCTGCCCCTGTGTGCCGGCCTGAGCCCCTGGACTGCGAGTCTCGAATTGCACGGTGGTGGGGGCAAACAGGGCAGTCTCCATGCGCTGATTAACGACCTGGCGCACCCGCGCTGCTTCCTGTTCGCTCAGTGGCCCTAAGCCGGTCTGTACATCACTCAAGGAGCGTTCCTCCAACTCCAGAGGATCACGCTCCGCAGGTCTGTCCGCCGTTTGGAACCCCCCTCTATTTGGCGTTGCGTCACTGTGTTGCGCCGGCGCCTCTGATCCCAGAGGCGCGCGTTCTGCTGCCCGAGGTGCGGGCACCAGTATGTCTCCTTCACCTAGTCGGCGTTCTTCCTGTGGTACAAATTCGGGAATGGTGCCGCTAGGCGCATCGGCTAGCAGTTCTTCCACGGACATCCGTGAGTCGACAACGCTTTCTGCCTTGCGCGCTTCGGGCTCTGCTGTGGTCGCATTTTCCTGATTCAACTGCGCTTGACGGGTACCGACAACAATCAGCAACAGAATCACGAAAGTGATTACCACTGCACTGAGAATGACAATCGGCAGCTTGCCTAGCCGCTTGGGCTTGGGCAGCTTTTCTAAGCCGCCGGGAGTAGCGTCCATTTGCAGAGCGGCTTCGCTCATTGCGCACCTCCTTGTGCTAGTACCTTGTCACTCTGCTCTGGCTCGGGCGCATGGAGTACGGTCCAGGGGCTGCCAGGGCCGGCCTCAGCTCGATACGCTTTGCTGTGGTAGCTATCTCCGACGTGTAGAGACAGCCGGTAGATGGGGCCGGAGGTGGCATCGACTAAATCAAAGATATAGGTGAGCGGCACTCCGTTGACCGGAGAAACTGAGTAGCCCCGCTGCCGGAGTGCTGCGTCTATCTCCAAACCCAGGGGGCCGAGTATTTCCGGGTCAACGCGAAATCCTTCTTCGCCGACAAGGTAGTGGTCGCTCAAATGGCCGGCCACGTCGTTGGCAATGGCTTGCACCAGTGCAGGCTCCTCGACTTCAATAAAATCGCCATACTGCTGTTGGGCACATCCTCCCAACACCAGGCAGAGCGCAGCAATTACTAAAATCGTCTTGCGCATTTTCTTACCTCACATCCGCTTGATGGTTACTTTTTTCTGATCACCGCCCACGCCGACCACTAGGATCGCCTCATCAAAGATCTGATCGACCACGAAAGCACGATCTTTGAGGCGGTAATTCACCAGGGCTTCATCACCATTGGAATCAATGACAAGGAGGCTTGGGGCTTCAGTGGCTTCCATGGCTTCAGGCATATGGATAATCGTGCGGACACCATCGTTATAAACTCGCTCGGGTTTCCAGTGCGCTCGACCACGGATGCGGTAGTTGAAATTCAGGGCCTCGATATGCGCGCCGTATTGCATGGGCGCAACGCCGGCCGTTTCATCCCTGGCGCCGCCAGAGTACATTGCCGCTGGGATATAGCCCTGGGCCTGCCGTTCGGCAACCATCTGGTCGTATGTGTCCAGCGCCTGTTCCAGGTCTTGCGGGTAGATAAAGGCCATCCACGGGATAAATTTGGTGCGGGAGCTTTTGAGCTTGATATTGTAGGCGCGGCGATTGGTGCCGATATAAATTGAGGAAACCAGACCGACCTGAGTGGGCTTGACGATGATGTGTGTTTGAAAATGGTTAGCGTCGCCGATCACCGTCGGGGTGATATTCCAACGGACAGAATCGCCGGCCTGGAGGCCGCCGGGCTGGATCTGCTCGCCAGGTTCCAGCTTAATTGTGCAAACCTCCATCGGGGCACATACTAGGACCGGTTGACTGTCACCGTAGTAATAGGTGACCGACCCGTCCGCTCCCTCAATGGGCTTTGTGCTATAGTCGTTCGACCGCCATTGCATGGCGATCTCCACGGCACTACGCTCCTGCGCATTCAGTTTCGGCTCTATCCCCGAAAGCAAAATACCCTCTTTCGTTGGCGTCACTTCTGCCCAGGCGGACGTGCCTAGGAACAGCGCCAGAACTCCTAGTAGTTTGTTCATTGGTAGATCCTCTTATCGTTGTTCAGTCCAACTGAATTCTCGTATATACAAGCCAGTGGGGTTGGTATACAGTGCCTTTTCGTCCTTCGGCGGGGCGGTGTAGACTTGCATTAACGCACGCCAGTATTGGCGGCCGATCACTTGGCCTTTCCGGCTTTTAATTACCTCTTCCCACTCCGCCTCCCAGGAGTTTTTGGTCTGCTGGAGAATTGAGCGAATGCGCACTTCCACGGTTTCCGTGCCCGCCCGCTTGAAGGGATCGTAATCCGGGTTGCGGAAATGAGTATTCAGCAGCACCGCCGAGGGATCGGCGTTGTTAACCAGCGCATAGGCATCCCACACGGCCCGCTTTTGTATTTCGGCATCGCTGGAAACCATTCTTGTATTGTCGATCCAGGACGCCAGTTGAGCACGGATAATTCGCGCGTCCACCTGCGAGGTTTGTTCTACGGGTTGTACGCTGGACACCCGGCCAAGCTTGTCAATCTCAACCAGGTAGGGAATTAGCTTGTTCTGACCACCGATATAAATCAGGCCAATAATGCACATCAGAAGCCCGCCCAGAGCGCCAAAGGCCGTCAACCGCCACTGGTCGCGTTGCTTGATGTAATCACCGTAGCGGGCATCCCATTCCCGCCTGGCAGCCAGATATGGCGTCATTTCTACTGTATTATCTTTCGGTTTCTTACCTTTGCCAGCTGACTCTGGTTTTTCTTCTTCAATCGGCTGAACGCCTTTTGCGTCTGTCATTGCGCTTTCCTTTAGCTGGTTTTATCGGGTTCTGGAGCCAGATTTTCGCCGGCGACGGTTTTGTCGGTGATGGTGGATGAATCCCCGGTTTTAGGCGCTCCAGGGCTTACAGCAGAATCGGTTGGACTTGCGCTAGGTTCCAAATCCGCATAAACGCCCATGGTTTCCTGGCCTGGTACACCAGAGATATAACCGCTGGACGGTAAGGGTCCGGAGGTGCCGGTATCGCCACCTGGCTGGGCTGATGATTGTTCGGTGTTGGGCCTGCTGGCGGGGGCACCCCTGCCGGCAAGATTCTCACTACCACCCGTACCAGATGAGCCAGTCGGCTCTGTGGCTGGGCTACTGCTTTGTGGACCTGGGCCACCAGCAATACCGGATTGGGAACCGCCCTCCCCTACCGGGGCCGTGTCAGCGGTTGTGGCACCTCCGTCGGCCAGGTTACTGTTGTCACCGGAGTTGCTTGGTTGAGCATTGCCGCCGGTGCCAGTCTCGCTAACAGGAGTCATCCCCTCGCCGCCGCTAAAGCCTGCCCCCAACTCATCAAGTTCATTCTTGCGTCGCATCGAGGCAGTTTTGTCTTTCATAATTTCCGCCATACGGCCGCCAGTGACTCCCCGCTCTGCGGAAATGTCTCCCTTTAGCTGGTTTCGGAAATCTTGGCCAAAAGCTTTGGTTCCCTCTGTGAAAGCGCCGGCGACATGTGAAAACATTCCGCCAAGCTTCGCGCCGGCGGCAGCGCCACCGCCTCCGGCAACAGCGCCACCAATTGCACTGAGAGCACCCTGGGCGGCTGTCATACCGCTGCCCTGTTTCAAGCCTTCCTCCGCAACCTCCCAGGCGGCTTTTGCTCCAGACGCGGCTCCAGCTGCCCCCTTTACACCTGATGCGCCCATAGCTGCTGCTGCACCAACTGTTGCCGCGGTGGCCATCATTGCACTTGAGACTGCACTACTACCGGAGGCAGAGGCTGCGCCGCTGCCAGATATTAAGGATTCAACAAGCTGCCCAATGCTTTTAACAAGCACATAGAGTATTAATGCAGACCCTGCGACTGTAAAAATTTCGTTCCATGAGGGTGTACTTGGAATTGACTGTGCCCAATTGATAACAATGTTTAATCCTACTCCGATAATTAATTGAATTACAAAAAGCTTTACACCAATTGCAAGTACCGTTCGGTAATAGTTTACGGCAAAATTTTGTGTCCATCTTGACCCACCGAAAGCAAGCATAATGATTCCGGCATTCAAAATGATCCACATTGTTACTAAAACAAAAATAAGCTCCGCAGCAATCAAGACAAAAACTACAAACATTAGTATTCCGATGATGCCAAGAACAAGAGATTTCGCAGGTGAGAATGCCGACATTTTTGACATCAGCGCTCCCGTTGCGATTAGCCCGTTATCAAAGACGTCAGCGGGATCAAGTCCTGATATTCCACCGGCTATTCCCGCTAATTGCCGCAAACTATCAATAATAGCCGTTGCCCATGTACTGCTAAACTGCAATAAAGCGAGAAAGAAACCAATGACAATTATTCGGTGAATGTATTCACCAATCCAATCTCCGAAATCTGCGCGCTTGGTGACTAAACCTAATCCCGTCCAGGCAAAATCGATACCAACTAAAAGCCAAAAAATAGTGAAGGCATATCCTTTAATAGCACCCGCCCAAGAACTGGCTTCATCTCTGTATGAATTAACAATTCCATTTAGTGCATTATCGTCAGGGATTTGCGCAATTGCTGGAACAGCAATAAAGAGAAGTAAAATTACCAATGCGCGCATGGCATATATCCTCGCAAACTAATATTTTTCAGAAGGCTTGTTTACCATTGGCTTATCGAGGTTCTTTTCTGCATCATACGCGGCATTTATCGCCTGTATATATCTTCTTGCAGCTGGACTATTAACCACTTTAACCTCTCCTTGTGGTGTTTTAAGAACTACAGTATCAAGGCATTCTGCCTGTTTATTACAGGCTGAAATAAGAGCCACGATGCAAATAATCAATACCTTTTTCATAATTAGTACCTGTTGCTAGGAGTGTTTGTCATTGGTTCATCTAACCTGGATTCTGCGGCCGTTATAATCGCATTTCTTTCAGCTTCTTCTGCTCTCCGTTGAATCAATATTTGCTGCTCATTCATTTGCAGTTGCCGAACATACATAAGCTGTTGGGCGGTAAACGCCTGGAGCTGGCTGCCGGCCTGCTGGGCAGCCATTTGTCCTTCCGCCCCTGATACATCACCTTGCAGCCTTGACAGCTGCTGAGCATCTTCTGTGAGAAGTTCGGCCTGCCGATCAAGCACAGCGGCGCTACTTTTTGTGGTAGCCATGGCATTGTTGTTCCAGCGCTGAACCGTCTGTTCGCGATTATATTGAGCTGTATTCGATTCGTAATACGCCTGATCACGGTATGCCTCGTAGGACCCTTCCATATCTCCAGAGGCATAAACTAGGGCATTTGTGCGCATGGCCGCTTGTTCCAGCTTGGATAGTTGAGCATTCATATCGGCCCAGTCGTAGTTTCCAAGCCGCTGCATGTTCTGTATTTGGCGTTCCGCTTCAGCGATCTGGTTGCGGATCATTTCTACTTCGTTGTAGATTTGCTGTGCCTGCTGAGTGGTCTGGGAAAGTGATTCCGCATAGTCCAGCACCATCTGTAAGTTGCCAACGATATCTACGGTTGGAATGCCACTAGCGCGCACGGACAACGGAATTGCTAACATGATGGCAAAAATATAATGTTTCAATCGCATAAGGCTGTCTCCCTTTCTTTATCAAGTTTTCAGTTTATCCGGCGTTCAATCAGCCACTGCTGAAGCGAAATGACACCGTACTAAGTTTTAATCTAACGTATGCGTGCAATGTCCTTTTTGCCACTGACACCTACAAATAACAGTGCAACCTCACCTAGAAAATACAATTTCTTTAGCTATTTCGTCAGATAAGCTACAGCCGGAGCAAATCCTTTTTCAGCAGCTTGAGCGATCAACGCTTCGCCTTCTTCCACATTTCCTTTTTTGATCGTCATACGGCCCTGTAGGTATATGGCCCAGGGCTGGCCCTTTGTTACATATTCTTGAATTCTGTAGTTTTCCTCCTTGAAAAAATTTTTAACGAGCCACTGAGCGGCTTCTTCCTGTCCTAGATTTGCTAACTCCATCATAGTGGGCTTTAGCTCATCCAGTTCGGCTTGCCGTTCATAAGCGGCTAATTCTTCCAGCATATAATTGAAAAGATGGAGGGCGCCCAAAACTATTAGAATTAACAGCAAGATACCCCCTTTTTTGAAAACTTTTATCTGCCGGTCACCATCCTCTTTATGTAGGTTGATGGTCATGATCGGTTGGCGAACAGAGTTTGACATTATTAGATCCTCTATTTATCCATCGACTTTTCAAGTAATAAATATAATCTTATTAATATCTTCTTGAGGTGGTACCCTTAATCGGCGTATCCAGGTTCCTTTCCGCCGCAGCATTAGGCTGCTTCCGTTTCTTTCTCAAGTTTCCAGTTTATCCGGCGTTCAATCAGCCATTGCTGAGGCCAATTGGCACCGTACTCGGTTTTAAGCTCACGTATGCGTGCAATGTCCTTTTTGCCGCTGGCACCTACAAAGGACAGCGCAACCTCACCTAGCGCTAGTTCGATAAGCCGGCGACCTGTCGGTTGTACGAAGTAATACTGACGCTTACGTGTTGCCGATGCGATGATCTGGATTTCCTTGCTGTTCAACCCCATTGCCCGATAAATTTCCCTGCCGTCCTCGGTCATTGCCTCGGGGTTGGGTAAGTAAACTTTGGTGGGACAGGAATCGCGCAACACCGGCAGCAGACCGCTTTCCTGTGCATCCTCAATGCTTTGTGTGCTAAAGACTATGAGGCAGTTGGCTTTCCGCAGTACCTTGAGCCATTCGCGAATTTTTTCCTTGAATAGCGGGTGTTTTAGCATCAGCCAGGCTTCATCGAGAAACAGGAAGGCGGGTTGGCCTTTCAGCATCTTCTCGACACGCCAGAACAAATACATCAGGACCGGCAAGCCGTAGGTATCGCTCAGTTCCATCAGGGCCTCGATTTCGAAGACGGTGAAGCGGTGGAAGCTCAAACCGTCCTCTTCCGCATCGAGTAAATGCCCCATAGCGCCGCGAATTGTGTACTGTTCCAGAGCATCGCGCACAGCGTGATCCTGGACGGTACTTGCATAGTCCGATAGAGTTTTACTGCCGGTATCCACGCAGGTTTTGGTGGCATTGTAGATTTCTGTCCGCATTTGCGGTGTTAGCTCCACCCCCTGGAGCTTGACGACTTCCTCAATCCAGCCAGCAAACCAGGCGATATCTGCCTTGCTCTCAACATGAGAAAGTGGCGCGAAAGCCAGGGCGCTGTTCTCTCCGGCCACATCGAAATGCTGCCCGCCAGCGGCCTCGCTCAGTGCGTACATGGACAAACCTTTATCGAACGCCATCACTGTGGCGTCTGGATACCGGAATGCTTGCGCTTCCAGTATGCCGAGAAAAGTACTTTTGCCTGAGCCAGGCGGCCCCAGTACCAGGGTATGGCCCAGATCATCGACATGCAGGTTTAAGCGGAAAGGTGTGGCGCCGTGAGTGGCACAGTGCATCAATGGCGGCGACTCGGGAGGGTAGAATGGGCAAGGACAATTCTTTTCTCCCGCCCAGATGGCGGAGGTCGGCAGCAGGTGTGCGAGGTTCAGGGTGTTCAGCATCGGCCGCACCACGTTTTCCCGGCTATGGCCGGGCAGAGAACCTAGATAGGCTTCGACCGCATTGATTGTTTCAATGCGGACATTGAAACCCAGGCGCTCGATACGAGCTTGTATTTCCTCCGCCTCTTCTTTTAATAGACCCTGGTCCTTGCCGTAGAGCAGTAGCACACTGGTCATATAGCCATAGCAGACCGCGCCCGCATCCACATCGTTCATTGCCTGTTGTGCCTGCGCCTCCATGCGCACGGCCTCCTGATTGATCTTAC
The DNA here is from genome assembly GCF_040742695.1 of Microbulbifer discodermiae. NCBI lineage: Bacteria > Pseudomonadati > Pseudomonadota > Gammaproteobacteria > Cellvibrionales > Microbulbiferaceae > Microbulbifer > Microbulbifer discodermiae. Next base: position 27,962 of record NZ_JBFLAB010000045.1, read on the forward strand.
CTGACGGGTTGCGGGTTACCTGGTCCCACAAGCCGCGCTTCTTCTGTTCCCACTTCTTTTTAAACTTGTTGAGAGCGGATTTTGCTTTCTCCGGATCTTCAAAGATAAACCTGGTGGACCAGCGGTATTGCCCGTGGATTTGGTCCATCACCGACAACATGGCGGGGAAAGATTCTGGCGGAAACCCCTCGATAGCAATAGGGGAAATATACTGCCCATCTATATTTGGCGTTATACCTGTATAGAAGTCGCGGGAACCCAGGATGGAATCCAAGTACATGGGGATAGGTGGAAGGTTGATCGGGTGGCGCTTGCCACAGATACAGAAGTTGATATAGGCCAACAGCTCGTCGTAAATATGCTCACAACCGTACTCATCGATGTAAGGGCGGCTACGCATCCGGTTCAGGGTTAATACAGAACCTAAATCGCGCTCTAATTTGGCCACCTGCTCCTGGAAGCTTTCCAGGAGCTGCATACCCCGTTCTTCATCCGTCACCTTGTTGGAGGCGCCGCCCTCATACATTACATCCACCAACTTTGACTGAAGGCGATAAGGCGGCTGAAAAGTCACAATCAGGGCATACTCGGATAGGTACGCATTGCCCGCAGCGGAAAAGTATCGCTGCCGTTCCTCTTCTATGGCTTGAGTTACCGGGTCCGGAAAGTGCGAGCGCCGCAGCAAGTCATACTTGGGTGCTGGCATTCGCGCCGCGTCGCAATGAATCATCCAGCCGGAGCCCAAGCTGGCACCGGCGCGATTAATCTGCGCCGCCTGCCAGTTGAGTTCCGATCCTGTGACGGAAAAGGTGTCTTCTCCCCGATAGAAGAAGCCGGCCATAAAAGAGCCATCTTTCAGGCTGACTACACCGTCGCTCACGACGGCGGCATAGTTCAACAGGTCGGCAAATCCGGGTTCCCTACCCTGGTAGGCCCTCACATTCAGCATGATTATCCCTCTCGAAACGGGCGCGAGTGCGCCCGGTAGACCGCTTTGTACTTCACGCTCCGGAAATACTTCTGTCGCATACGTGGGTCGGCTTTTGCCGCTTGGCGAAGGCCCCAGAGCGAACCTATGATCACCAGCGCAGCCGTTATCGCGGCCACAGGCTGCACCGTCGCACCGATGACCATGATGGAGCCGAATACCAGAATGACACCGAGCACCATTTCGCGGTCGCCGCCCATAAATAAGTTTGGGCGCGCGAGTGCCTGGTAAATCGGTGTGCTGCTGGGCTGTGAGTCATTGGCCATTTGGTAACAATCCCAGGCTTTCCGGGCTGCCGATCACGGCGCTGGAAGTACCAAATAAAATAGTAATCGCACTGGCGGCGCCAATGATCAAGGAGATTACTAACACAAGCATTACTACCCGGCGGATAAATTCCGTCATTTCACCGCCAGCGAAGACGAGGGACAGGCCAGCAGCCGCAATACCCAGGATTGCCCCGACAAGCGCCACAGGACCGGTCAGTGAGCGCTGAATTAGTTGCAGCGGACTTTCCCAAGGGAGCCCCGTACTGGTCGATGCCAGGACTTCATTGGGGAAAAGAGAAACGGCTAGCAGGCCAGCGAAAAGAACAAGTAAAGTGGTTGAGTTAAAATTCATCATCCGATCCTTTTTAATAGTAATTGAAAGAAAATAACCAATAGTGAATAGATAATACCAGGCACATAGAGATAGAAAAACTTAAGACAAGAGTCGTCGCTCCACGTACTAGTTTGGGCATTTTACTGCCGAAAAAAACTAGGGATATGACGGATATGGCCAAGCCTGATACCGATAAAACAAGGCTTCTAAATCCAGTTAGATGCCCATAAATCTGTTCCAGAGGGGTTTCCCAGTATGCGATTGCATTGCTGGGTATTATGGCGATTATCAGAAGGCCAGAGAACAATACAAGTAAAGTAGTTGATTTAAAACACATAGTTTAATATTTTTAGCAGATAGTTGAGAAAACAAACTCCCCACGCGACTTATCAAACCTCTCCACTTTGATAAGGTCGCGAATAAATCGACCAGACTTCGAACCGGGGGATTTTTGGATAAATAGGCACAGATCAATAGACCGGCCTATCAAAGACCGAAAATCACCAGGACATTTCTCCTGAATCATTTCAGAAACACGTTCCAGCGCCTCTTCTGAGCTGTTGGCATGAAGTGTGCAAATACCACCGGGGTGCCCTGTATTCCAGGCTTTAAGCAGGTCCAGGGCGACACCGTCGCGCACCTCGCCAAACATGACTCGATCTGGACGAAAACGCAAAGCGAGCTTTAATGCTCCATACGACGATAAATATTCACTGGTAGTAATTTGTACAGTATTTTCCTGTTCGCAGATAATTTCCTGTGTATCTTCCACCAAAAATAATCTATCGTCTGGGCATAATTCATTGACACGTGCCAATACGCCATTTGTTAATGTAGTTTTACCGGAACCCGTACCGCCGGCAACTAAAATATTCCATTTTTCTTTAATGGCCCGATCAATAACCCCTTTTTGATCAGCGGTCATAGTCCCGGATTTCACGTATTCATCCAGGGTGAAAACCCGCGTTGGTTTTTTGCGAATCGCGAAGGCACTGTAGGGAGTGCCTGTATTAGAGTTGTGGACACCGGCGAAGCGGTGTCCGCCTATCGGGAGAACCCCCTCAACCACGGGGTTCTCCCGATTACAGGCGGACTCGATGGAAGCGGCAATAGTGCCGAGGATGGAGCGAATATGAGAGGCCGGAAGTTCGCCGGCGATATTCGGGGAAGATCCAAATTTTTCAATCCAGAGCTTGCCATCTGGATTGACCATAATTTCTAAAACATTATCGCACTCCAGTGCCTCACAAATCACTGGTCCAAGCTCGCGCTTTAGTTTCGCCTGTAGCCGAAGATCCGACTCAGAGTTTTCCATCCCACACGTTGCTCCATGCAATCCCTAGAGGTTAAATATATCAGACTCCAGGGGTGGGACAAGCGCCACTTTTTTAAAAGAATTTTTATTCTGTGTTGTTTATCACAGTTTTGTCGTCTTATTCATTATTTCGCAAATAGTAACCAAGGACTGCTTTAAGAACCGCAGCTACGGTAACTTTCTGTTTGGGATTCTCTGGCAGATCGGATACCACGCGCTGGAATAGCGGTGATGGTAGGAAAAATAAAAACAACGGCAATTTCAATGTTGTGGCGATGGCGGTCGCTGAATCGAGGCTGCTATTTTGTGGATTTTTTTTACGGGTTATTTCAAAGATAAAGGCGCGAGATAGACCGCATTGCCTAGCGAGTTCCGCTTTTTCCATCTCTCTACGTTTTAGTTCAAAGGCTAAATTCTGTGCAAATGTATCTTTATCCACGTAATAACTGATTGCCCAGCAACCACTCCACAGCTTCCCTTGTTAAGCGTGGATTATGACCGATGGGCTTCAGGTTTGGCCACTTGCCTGCGCATTCCCCTTCCTAGTCCATTGACTACAAGGGATTGACAAGCTGCTAACGAGAGTCCATCCTCCCCGTGCGCTGACTCTCTCAGCGTCGGGATTGGAACCCCGGAAATCAGTGGAGCCTAGCTCGCTCCTGCGAGTTTTTTTGTGCCCGAGTTTTATGGCGGGTGATGCGGGGCCGCTTCGGCGGGCCGTTCCACTGTACGGTAGTTCCAACCCCGTATTCGCCCGTCCCCATGGATTGGAACCTATGGGGCGGGGGCGGTAGATCGCGAAAAACAGTGGAGACGCACATGGATACAAAACTTCCTCCCGATATCGCCTGCCTGAGTTTTCTGGGCTGTGCCGACGAGCTAGACCGGCTCCTACAACAAATCAAGGCGATTGCCATCACTCTTACCTATGCGGCCAATGAAGTTAGCTGCGATACCGTTGAAGGTAGCTGTTGGGCGATCAGCGATTTAACTTCGCGTTGCGAGCAGATAAAACAGCGCGCTTGGCAACTAATGCCAAGAACGGAGTAGGGTTTGTCTCGCCCTGAACGGCGGGGCTTACCGTGCTCCGGGTCAAAGTAGGGCCAATGCAACCAGTACCGATAGCCCTGCAATGACACCAACCACTGCCGCGCAAACTGAAACAGTTCGATCAAAGCGTATGCTGGCGGCAGTCGCAGCTATGCGAGACTCCGCCTGAGCGAGGCTTTCCTCCACTTGTTTTGCAACGGCAGTGGCAACTCTATCCGACATATCGCTAATTGAGTGCTCCGAGGCTCGAAGCGCCGCGCCTACCAGCTTGTTGGCAGTGTCCTTTGTCTCCTGCGCCTGGCGCAGGTAGATTTCCTCCAAACCGTTGCGCAACGTCTCAAAGGCGGCCATGTTTGCTTCCTGAACCTTGCGCAGGGCCACCCTGTTTAGGGTAACGGTCACCAGCACCGGATCATCCTTGGTTAGCAGTAAGCCGTGGCGCCTGGCGACTTCGTTACAGATTTCCTCCAGGACCTCTTCATCGGAAAGGGGTTCAGCAGCCTCAACCATTTTTTTTCCTTATGTTTGGTAAATGGCCGGTACTTACTGGCCACGCAACGCTTAACCCAAGGCCACTGCCATACCTTGAAACATTTTGTTTTTAATCGTTTTAATACGTTGTTTTTCCATGATTTGGAATTGGTCGCTCTGTATTGCCTCATCAAAAGTCATTTGCGCCTTTAGCATCCGGGAAAGATCTTCACCAAAAGTATTTTCTTGCAGACGCGGCACGGTGATCACAGCAGTTATCACATCCTTGTTGCGATCAAAAACTTTCATGTCTGTAAAAGTTTTTCCTTGCTCTTCAATTTTCCCCCAAAATTCATTGATCCAAACAATAAATTTTGCATCCTGTTCGCGAAATTTTTCTGCGAGCATGGAAAAACCAGTCAGTGTATCTTTTTGCGCTTGGCCGGCAGTTACTACAGTATGAAGAACAACTTTAATTCCAGAATCTCTAAGCAGCGAAATGACGTCATTACTTTTTAGGTAGTTAACCAATGGGACGAATGAGCTTGCACCGTTGTCAATTACAATGTCCTGGGCTTCGCTCTCAAAAATCTTTTCCATCATCCCGTCGAAATTGCGCGGGTTAATTTCGTTGGTCGTGTCATCCAGCAGATCGACGCGATAGGTGTTGAAAGCCTTGTACCCTGCCAACGTCGCGTTTACTGGATCGGTGTCGATAGGCAGGACTTCATTCCCCTTGCTCAATTGGTACTGGGTAACGAAACCGCTAATAACGGACTTGCCCACACCACCCTTACCTTGGACGACGATGTGTACGGTTTTTTTCACTTCGGACATATTGCTTTCTCCAGCAGTTTTATCTTCGGATAAGTTGCTACCACCCACGGCTGCGCTCAACTTGGAGTCATTGCCATTGGCGGACGTTTGTACTTTGGCGTACATCACCGCCTCCCTGTATCGAGTTGCATAAGAACAGAACAATCGATAGGAGCCGCTGAATAAATTTTGATCACAAAGCGATCCCCATACCTGCTTGAGGGAATGGCCTGTCTCAAGGTCGGCCATAATGGCCGCTTTTTGATCAAGAAATTCTCGCAGGTGTCGCCCGCGCGGATTAATAGAGTTCATCGTCATCAAGCGCCATTCCTTTTTTGCCGGGTCGCATTGGTTTTTCCTCTTGGAAAGTGCCAACCATGATTGGACCGTCTCCCTGCTTCTTCTCCGGCGCCGCCTTAGGGGGCGGAGCCTCTGTGAATTTCGGCTCAGTGCCTTTTCTCGCCGTGGTTGTGTCTGGTGCCGTGATGGCAGCTTGTTCAACCCCTGGTTCGAGAGGTTCAACCGTGGAGGGGGCCACGGTTGAGGTTTGGCCCGACAAAGGCCCATTCCCATTCTTGTAGGGGCGATACCCGATGATCGAGTTCACGTACTTGCGGAAAGTCGAGTAATCGAGGTCTACCAGCTCGGCATCCTTACAGTACTGCCACACCATCTTGATCGGCCAACCCAGGCTGATCTTCTCTGCGATTTCAGAGCGATGGCGGGTGAAGTCGCCCTTGCCCTTTCCTCTCATTCTGTTTCCCCTAAAGGTGCCTTCAGGCTGTTCAGAGCAGCCAGTAAAGTGATCGAGTATTTTTTAATCCCTTTTACCACTTTTTAAGCCCTTTTGTTCCCGTGTAAGATTTTTTAAGCATCTTTATGCCCTTATGATCCCTTGTCAAGCACTTTATGCGCCCCTTTATGCCCTTTTGCACCCTTTAATCTTTTTTTGGCGTTCAAATCTTTGAATATTTGCCCCTTTGGGGCAAATCGTAGAAAAATAACGTAATATCAATTGGGCAGGATGTGTGAAACGCACTACCGCCGACAAGTCGACGATAGCGTTTCACTGGTCTTATTCGCCTGCGGCTCAACGAATATCCTGCTCTGCGAGGCCGATAAAAGCGCCCTACCGGGCACCCAAATCGGAAAATGATTACGCCAAATTGGGGGGACTAATGGGCAGTGAAAAGCGCCGACGAGAGAAGGTAATCCAGGTCCGTTGTACGGAAGATGAAAAGCAGCAATTGAAGGCGAATGCCTTGGCAGTGAGCAAACCAGCCGGTCGTTATCTTCGTGAACTCGGCCTGGGCTTCCGGCCGAAATCAACCTTAGACGCACAAACGATTCTTCAGCTGGTAAAGGTTGCCGGCGACCAGGGCCGACTCGGTGGCTTGCTGAAATGGTGGTTGTCGATGAACTATGGGGACACCCCAAAAGTAAAGGGCCAGATCGAGCGGTTACTAAAGAGGCTGGAAGAAACCCAGGATCAGATCGAGGAGATAGTCCAACGTCTCTAGGTTCTATTTTAGAACCCTATGTTTTATAATAGGACTGCAAAGCAATCAGTTGAGGGCCTAACAATGGCACAGACTATTAAGCTCAGCGACGACGAGCTGCTTAACGCAGCCAAAGACCAGAAGGACCACTACTCCCGCTCCCTCAATGGTCAGATCGAGCATTGGGCACGGATCGGCCGGTTTGTGGAGGAGTCTGGGATCTTCGACCTGCACAAGGTGAACTTGGCGTTCCAGGGCAAGATCCCGGTAGAGGATCTGACTGGAGAGGAAGAGCACGCCCACGCGCGGATGTTATGGAACCACCTGGAGAATCTGGGCGGCCACGACGAACGCATAGCCCGCCGGCTGGAGAAGGCAGGTGCGCCGGCGTATGAGCTGGACGACCAAGGCAAGGTGCAGAAAGTGAAAACAGGCCGGAGGCGCTGATGGCGGACAAGCGCCCTTCCCCCATTCTGCACTTGCTGGCCGGGATCAACGGCGCGGGCAAGACGACGCTCTATTACGACCGAATCAAGCCACATGCCAGAGTCCCGTTTATCAATGCCGATGAGATTCAGCAGAAGCTGTGGCCCAATGAAAACAACCCACAGCGCTCTTATGAGGCAGCGCAGATTGCCGAGAAGCAGCGGGAGGAGCACATTAGGGCCGGCAAATCGTTCGCGGCCGAGACGGTTTTTTCCCACCCTTCTAAGTTGGAATTAATCCGCGACGCCCAGCAGGCCGGTTTTTCTGTGGCTCTGTATCACGTTCATGTGGCAACGCCGGAACTGGCAAAAAGTCGAGTTGAAAGTCGCATCGCAGAAGGCGGCCACAATGTGCCTGAAGAGAAAATATTTTCCCGATTTCCTCGAACCCTCGCGCACCTACAAGATGCGGTGCAAATGGCGGATCGCACTCTGGTCTTCGATAATTCTAAATTGATGAACCCACACCGACACCTAATGACATTGGAGCGTGGCCGCGTGGTCAAGCTCGATGAAAATTTGCCGGAGTGGGCGCACCAGCAGTATGGCCGCGAGATAAAAATTTATCAGATCATGCACCAGACTAAAGGCGTAGATCTTTCCGAAAGTGTGCAGCCTGGAAGGCTGTTTGGGAAAGAAAAAAAACGTGAGAGTAACGAGTTGCAACAGGAAAATAATCAGACGCAAGAAAGCGATAGAGGGAAAAAACCGAGAAAGCGTTAAAGTAATTTTTTAGTGATCATATTGCGCGACAAACCCCGTACTTT